>JAEUHE010000102.1 GCA_016793885.1 Verrucomicrobiales bacterium | reverse complement strand
TCGCAACCCACGATGGGGTTGTGGATTCTATGGCGTTTTCCCCAGGGTAGCTCGTTCCTCCCAACCCTGGGCTTTGAGGCGCAATCCCGTTGGGATAGGGAGGAAGCCCTCCGAACTTGTGGGTAATGCTCAGAGAGGGCTCCCGCACTCCATATGTCCCACATTCCTCGCGAAGCGTTTGGAGTTGATCGGGAACCGATCCGACGAGGTTTATAGTTCCATAGTCCTGTAGCCCTCTACAGCTTTTCGGGCCCCCCCGGAGGGGGATCCCAGCTGTGCCCACCCCACCTCTGACTGCTTCAGTGAGAGCTGTTCAAAATGCCGAGACATGGTAGTATAAAGTAACGCACCCGAAGGCAGGTGCGGATCTGGTGAAATACGTCTGCCCAATAGGTCCGGCGGTTCGAGCGCTTGGGTGTGGTCTCTTTCTCACCATCGCTCAGATGGGGCAAGCGGCGTTCTCACCCGACGACGAGGTGCCGGCCGTTCGGCTTGCTGTGGAAAAGCCTCTCCATCAGGAAGCTCTGGTTCTTCGCGGAGAGGCCGTTGGACCAGGCCCTGACCCTGGAACTGTGTTTCACCTCTTGGAAAAATCTCCCGATCTCAGGCAATGGCGAGAACTGGCCCAGGTCCATCATGCCCCCTTCATCTACAGCGATCCGACCTGGCAGGATTCGAACCCAGCCTACTACCGTGCCCGGACACTCCCGCGCACTCCGACCAACGACTGGGCCAACCTCCTCCGGTTCCCTGATGACCCTTTCTGGAAACGATCCGACTGCGACTCGGTTGATCGACTGCAATGGGCCAAGTTCCTGATCCTGGTCGAGGATCCAAACCGCGTGTATTTTCAGGATAACTCGGCCTACCTCCTCCATTACGAATTCGCCACCCAAAGGTTCGCCCCATTTCAAGGCCTGAGCGCAGACGCATTCGACGCCATCGCCCTGCACCGTGACGGACAACGAGTCATTCTGGGCAGCGTGCTGGCTCCGTTGGCTGGAGATGAATTCGCCATCCAGTTCGTCGGAGTCGATCCCTATCCGCCAGCCCAGATCGCGAGCTGGTTCCATCGCGTCAGAGACTGCGTTGCATCCGCACCGAGCACTCCGGTTTTATATCTCCCCAGCTACGAGCAGGCTGAGTGGATCCGCGATCAGGGGGCAGAATACGCCGCGTTGGGAATGCCGGTCATCAGCGCCTCGCGCTGGTTGGATACCACGACGGTGTGCTACGCGCCGGGTTGGGCCGTTGGCCGATTGGTTTATGTAGCCTCCGGTTCCATCGAGGATGCCTATGCGAGTGGGGCCCTGATTCCCACCGATATCCTGCTGACGGACGCGATTCCATCGGAACTTCCGTTCGTCTCGGGAATCATCAGCCTCACACCGGCCACCCCCAATTCGCATGTCGCGATTCTCGCCGATTCCTACGGCATCCCCTTCATCTATCTGGCCGATCCAACGGAGCAAGCCCGCATTCGGGGTCTTGACCAGCAAGAGGTGTTGTTCCGAACCGGGCTCACCCTGAGCGCGTGCGACATCAGCATCCGCCCTCTCCGCGATCCCATCACCCCCGGCTTTAGGCAGGTGGTGGTGGCGTCACAGATCAACGAATCCCTGCAGTTTTCTCCGAAAGAGTCCTATCCGAGCATCGTCAGCCTAACGGATACCCTCTCTCCATCCGACATCCGCTACTTCGGAGGAAAGGCCGCCAACTTCGGCATCCTGCGACGGGTGATCCCGGACTACTCGCCGGAAGCCATTGCCTTCTCCTTTGATTTATGGGACGGATTTCTGGCCCAGGTCATGCCTGATGGATCCACCCTGCGGCAAATGATCGAGAGTCGATTGGGTGGATACATCTACCCACCCGACGTGCAAGCCCTGAAGAGCGATCTGTCGTTCCTGCGCGATCAAATCATCCGCGTGGCCCAGTTCAGTCCGGGGCTCCGGCAACTGGTCCTCAACTCCGTGGAACGCTTTGGATCCAGCCGGAAGATCCGGTTTCGAAGTTCCACCAACGTCGAGGACTCCGAGTTCTTCAGCGGGGCGGGGCTTTATGACAGCTACAGTGGCTGCTTGGGTGATGACCTGGATGACGACGAAGATGGACCGAGCGTGTGTGACCCTCACGACAAGACTGAACGGGGTGTGCTACTGGCCATCCGCAAGGTATTTGCGAGTTTTTACAACGACAACGCCTTCCTGGAAAGGCTTCGGCTCGGGGTGAGCGAGGATCAGGCGGGAATGGCCGTACTCGTTCACTATTCCACTCCCGACGACATTGAGATGGCGAACGGGGTTGCCACCGTCCGAGCCGTGAGAGTAGGCAGCAACTGGACATTCACAACTCAACTGGTCACCCAGAAAGGGGCGCTCTCCGTGGCGAATCCGGATCCAGGTATTCTCAGCGAGCAGGTGGACTATGTTCCCCTCATGGTGGGAACAAATCTCCACCATCGGAAGAGCTCCAGCCTCGTGCCGTTGGGATCCACGGTTCTGACCTGGCCCGGGGATTATGACTTATTGGGGGGCCTGATCACGGACGTTTCCAAGGTCTTCGTCAAAGAGATCACGAATCGAACGGAAGTGCATCTCGATCTGGAGTTCAAAAAAATCAGCCCCGGACGTTTGGAAATCAAACAGGTCCGGGAGATTCCCTTCCGCGATCCGGATCATCCCATCCCTGCGTTTTTAGCCTCGCAGGTCACCGATCTCATCCCCTACGGATCGATTCTGGCAACTCACCGGCTCAAAAGTTCGTGGCGAATTGGGAACAGCAACACGGCACTCACCTCCCCTTCCCTCGTCCGCAACGCCTGGAACCTGACCGAAGCAACCTACCGAGAAGGAAACAGTTTGGTCGCCCGCACGAATCCCATCACCCAATGGCCACGAGCACGCTTCGGCGGATCGAATTCACTCGCAAGCTTCTGGATGTGGACGACCAACACCTGGGGCAGCGAGCTCGAGCCCGACCGGACGTGGACGTTGGTGACGCGCTACGACAAGACAGTGCTGTTCAGCCAGAGCCCGGCGAGGCTGTTGTCGGATGCCACCATCCAACTCAGCACCCGGTATCCGGCGGCGCTACCGGGCTTATCTCTGATTGGGGATCCCGTTGTGACCAGTGTCTGGGAGGAGTCGGTAACGCTTTATCCGGTCAGCCTAGAGGGGAATTCTCAGCCCACCCTGGTGTTGCTGACAACGAACGGCTTGAGCTGGTCTCTTTCTCAACGACTGGAGCGGGTGGTGGGGTCAAGCACCGGCCCCATCCCGAGACCGGATTGTAGTTCCATCCCTGGCAAGTCGCCCTATGCGTATGTCGCACGCGGAGGCACGATGCGCCTAGAGGGGCTGATTGCTGAACCGCTGGATCTACAAGGAGAGTTCTCGCAGACCTTTATTCTCCGTGGTCGAGAGGGGCACGAGACGATTTATGAGGCGGTAGCAGATCCATGGATGGAGCCTGAACTTCCAGCCGCCGCGCGGACGGCGTTGGCGGCAGCGAACATTCGTCAGGTGGTCTACTACTCCTACTCGTTCGGGGACTTTAAGGAGTATGTCTTCATCATCGGGTTGGATGGATCGATCCGACGATGGGAGCAGTGACCTGATCCTTGTAGGAGGCGCAGAGAACCCACAGGGTTCAAAGAGATTAGCCGGGGCGTGGAGCACAACGACACCCCCGGTCTGACGGCCCCCTGTTTACCAGCACCCTGAAAGGCGTGCCACCAGCCGGGGCGTGGACTGACGAACGGATCAGGATCTTTGAATAGGATGAAACAAGCCTCAGAGGCCGGTGGCATCGCTGCGCGATGCTCCGTGATTTTAACGGTTCCGGGGGTGCTGGCACCCCCGGCTAGTGTCTGGGAACCCTGCGGGTTCGTCTCCTCGGACGACGCATGAAGGAGTCGAATCTCATTCCCGTTTCTCTGCGCTCTTCCCGTCTCTGCGGTGCAAATCCGGGCAGTCCTGATCTCAAATGGCGGGGCTTACGGAAGGTTCTGAAGGAGCTTCCAGCAAGGTTGCCGAGGCCCCACCTCACCCTCTACTTCGGCGCAGGCAATGAACCCTTATGCTTCCAAAGCTTGGCCTTCATCGAAGGAAACAACTCCAGCGCATTCTCGCGCAGGATCTGCACTCCAATTTGCTCGGCATGTTCCAACCGCAACTCCCCGCGTTCGACTTTCTCAGCTAAGGCTTCGGCCAGACAGCGACGCGTGAACTCGGTGGCTCCATAAATGCCTTCGGCATGATGCGCGTCCGCCCCCCACAGGATTCGATTCGACGGCATCACCTCCAGCCATTCCTGATAGGTCCGTTTGGCCATGGTATAGGAAATAGTCGGCAGCCACACCGAATCCAACCAAACGTTCTTGTGTCGGGTGGCGATCGCACCGCTCTCGCCCACCCAGGGATAGCCGCCGTGGAACAGGATGAACTTGGTTTTGGGATTCGCAGCGATGAGATCCACCAACAACATCGGATTACTCCCCTGAATGCGCGCGTGCCCGGTGTGAATCTGAAACGGTAGATCGAGTTCAGCCGACATAACAACGATCTGCCACATCACATAATCTTGAAACGCCTTGCCGTCCGCCGGAGAGGACTGTCCTCGGGGCTTGCCCCAACCGCGCAACGCCCGCTCGTGACTGACTTTCTCAAAGTCCAGAGTGCGCTCATAAGCGGTGGTGGTCTTCAGACAGACCGCTCCCTTCATTTTTCCGTCCTCCAAGATGCGTCGGATCATGGCAATGTAGTCATCCAAGGACTCGATCTTCAGTCCCGCCCGATTACCGAAAAGATAAGGCGAGTCGTTCGGGCTACTGAAATCACTGCTGTGAATCCCGCGGATGAGGGCGGTGACATTAATAGCCGGAACGGCAAAGGAGTACTCGAGCGCAAGCCCTAGCCGGTCCCAGTACGGGTCCATGACCATGAGTTCAATGTTGGCACGCTCCGTCACCACGTGCTCCACCCACTTGCGATCCTGGTAGTGATCGAAGATGCGCCGATTCAGATCTGCGGCTCCCTGGGGGCTCAGCGTCTCAAAATCCACTCCATACAGGTCAGTAAACGCGGGCAGCTGATAGCGGTAAAAGCTGGTGGCACGCGCGTTGTCAAAATCCTTGGCAGCGACCGTCCACCATTCCTCGAAGCGACCGGACTTCGGCCAGGGAGAAAGCGGATTGAACCAGGTGTAATAGCTGCTCTGCCAGAGAGACTGAAGCGTCATCCCGAAGCCCCGATCGGTCTCCACTCGCCCTCGAATTTGATCGAACGGAGGCAGGTGATCGTGGGTGTCGATGGCCGGAGTGGCATCCAACCGTGACTTCAGCTGCCGGTAGGCGGGCGTCTTTTTGACGTCGAGGCTGGACGGATCGGCGGCCGACGCTGTCAACCCTACACCGGCCAAAGGCAGGCCAACGGCCATGAGGATCGACCAAAGCCCCGCGAATCGGTGAGACGTCACGACATCTCCAGACCGCGCATCGTTCCGGTGGAAGAGGCAAACCGATCCGTCTCCAACCCGAGACGCTGCAACATGGAAACGAACAAGTTGGGCAAGGGATAGTTATGCGCCGTGTCAAAGGCCACGTGGCGGCCATGTTTGAATCCACCTCCCGCAAACAGCACCGGCATGTTCGTGGTCACATGGGTATTGGCGTTGCCCAGATTCGAACCATACACGATCATGGTGCGATTCAACAAAGGCTCCCCGTCTTCCTGGACGGCCGCGAGCTGCCCGAAAAGGTCGGCCAGCAGCTTCATATGCCACTCGTCGATGGACTTGAGCTGCGCCAGCTTCTCCTTGGATTTTCCGTGATGCGAGAGATTGTGATAACCGTCGTTCGTCTTCACGTCTCCAAACTCGATCGCCGGAGAGTTGACGCTATCCAGCAGGAGAGAGACTGACCGAGTGGAGTCGGTCTCGAAGGCCAGTCGCACCATGTCGTACATAACCTTCACTTTGTCCATGTAAGCCTTGGGGCTGGCTGGATCGAGAGGAACGGATGCCGACACCTGAGGCTTGGGACGATCCTCCCACTCACGCGACATCTGCATGCGCTGCTCTAAGTCACGCACGCTCGTAAAGTACTGATCCAACCGCTCGCGATCCCGAGGGCCAACCGTCTTCTGCAAGCTTCGAGCCTGACCCGCCACGGCGTCGAGAATGCTCTTGCCGGTTTCCAGCTTGCGCACCTGCGCTTCGGTTTCCTCGCGCGACCCCTGCAGAAACATGCGCCGGAAGACATCCGAGGCGCGCTCCTCGCAAGGGATCAGAACGCCCGATCCGGTCCAGGAGAGGCTGCGCAATCCCTGCTGCACATTGACTCCCAAAGTCAGCGAGGGGAACCGGGTTAGATGTCCGATACGTTCCCCGATATATTGATCGAGCGAGATGGTATTGCGAAACCCGCCACTGCCGGGATGAGGCGCGGCGGTGAGGAAACAGTTGTCGGCCGGATGGCCGCCATCGACTTCCGGATGCGAGACTCCGCTGAACACCGTGAATCGTTCCCGATGCTCCTTCAGCAGCTCCAAGTACGGCGAGAGGGCGTAGCCATTGCCGGCTTCCTTCGGAAAAAAGTGTTCCGGCAGGAGCCCGAGATTATTGCATATACCAAACATCCGACGGGGTTTCCCACCGGGGGTCTGCTCGGCTTCTCGGCGGGCTGCCCACGCGAAGGTTGGCGACATGGTTTCCAGAAGCGGCAGGGAGAGGGCAATCCCGACTCCGCGTAGAAAGGTGCGCCGGTTGACAGGCTGACGAAGGGCGAGGTGTGGTGCTTTCATATCTTTGTCTTTAGTCTCGCGACCCATTGGGGACTTGATCCTTTGTCGCGGAAAATGGCGGCACAGGCAATCTTAAAGCGACGGGAGGACGGGAACGCGATTACGATTACGATTACGATTACGAAGGGATGGGACGGTGGGGTATGAATAGAAGAGGGTGAGATTCAGGTCGAATTCAGAGGGTAACACCCTGCGATGGTGCGGGCTTTCAGCCCTCAGCGTGTGTGGGGTGACGCAACCTGGGGTTGTCACCCCAGGCTGGGATGGTGCTGGGCCTGTGGCCCGCGGACTCCAACGCTACTGATCCATTCCATTCGAATCGGGGCTCCGTGGCCTGGGCTGGGTTTGGTATTGAGTCGGTGGCTCGTTGGGCTTGAGCACCAAAGGTGCGTCACATCCCAGCCTGGGGGTGACAACCCCAGGTAAACATTCCATGCCCATCAAGGGCTGAAAGCCCGGCACAAGTCCGCCGAGTCCATGGCGACCTGCCCCCCCCATCCACTTCAAATCACAACCGAGACGCCTGAGAACCGCCAGAAGATCCGTGGTTACAACTGCCGTTGCCTCCGCCCTCACTTATTCCGGAACAGGTCGCTCTGGACTAGCTCATGAACCAAGGTTCGCACCCCGTAGTTGCTCTTCTGCGCTCCATCGAGGAGCGATTCGATCCTCGCCCGATCCGCGAAGCGAACCGGAGCACCGGTCGCATAGACTGTCAGCTGTCGCGCCAGATTACGGGCGATCCGACGTTCATCGCTGAGGAGCAATCGCTTAAACTCGCGGATATCCTGGAACGGCCGACCGTCGGGCAACGAGCCAGCAGCGTCTACAGGGAGTGCATATCGAAACTCAAACTTCTGACCGCTCTTAGCGATGCCCTTTTGCGGAGCGTTGGTGCCCATCTCTGCCCGATACCGCTCACGCCATCCCCCGAAAACATCAAAATTCTCTAAGGCAAACCCAGGAGGATCGATCTTCACATGGCAGGAGGCACACGAATCCAGGGTCCGATGCTTCTCCAATTGCTGCCGCACTGTCGTGGCACCGCGAATGTCGGGTTCGATCGCGGGAACACTGGGCGGAGGGGTGGGCGGCTTCTCGCCCAAAATGCGCTCCATGACCCAAGCGCCCCGCAGCACCGGGGACGTGGTGGTCCCATTGGCAGTCACCTTCAGAACGGACGCCTGGGTGAGCAATCCACCGCGGACTGTCTCCTTGGGCAAGGCGGTTCGACGCAGCGCCACACCCCGCACCGATGGAAGCTGGTAATGGGCAGCCATGCGCTCGTTGAGCATCGCGAAGTCCGATGCCACCAAATTGGAAGCCGGCAGGTCCCCTCGCAGCAGCTCGGCGAAGAAGAGCTGGGTCTCCTCGAGAGCCGACTCCGTGAGTAAATCGTCGAGATAGTAGTCCGAATACAAGGTCGCATCCGGCGCAGTGGCCTGCATGCGCCGCAGGTCCAGCCAGTAATCCAGGAACGCGTCTACGAACTGGCGCGAACGAGGGCTCTGCAGCAGCCGATCGGTCTGAGCGCGCAACACCTCGGGGCGACGCAGCATTCTCGATCGGGCCAACTGACGAAGCTCGCCATCGGGAGCGGTGTTCCACAGAAAGAAAGACAGACGCTCAGCCAAAGCCTCGTCATCAAGCCGCCCAGGCTTCTCCTCCAAATAGAGAAACCCAGGAGAGCTGAGGACAGCCGTATAGGCGGCGATCATCGAATCCGTGAAGGAGTTTCCCTGCGCCAGCGCCGAGCGCACCACGGGAAGGAAACGACGCACCTCAGAACCGCTCACCGGATGTCGATAAGCCTCCTTTAGAAAGACACGAAGCAGCCGCTCCGCATTAACCAAGGGCTGAGCAGAAACCACATCCACTCCCGCCGGAGGATCGAACCGACGCTCCCGCGCGCGATTGGTCTCGGCGTTCCCCGAGACAACCGAGGGTTCCGACGCCCGGTTGGTACGATTGACCAAAGGCAGATTGCCAAACAAGAGCTGATGCCCCGCCGGGGGCCACTGGTCATAGAGCGGCCCTTCCACTTCCAACCAACGGAAAACCACCCCCGGTTGACCGTCACGTTCCGCGAGCGGATTCTGCCATCGGCCCGCACCCGGTCGGGACCGAAAGAGCCGAGCCGCGTCCGGGCGCAACATCTCGCCCGCCAGCAACCACACCTCCAGCTCATGAACCTTCGGCTCAGGGGTCACATCAAACTTCCCCAGCCACCGGAGCAAGCGAGGCGGCGTTTCTGAGTAGATGACCACCGGTTCATCCCGGCGTCCTTGCGAGACGACATCGAGGTTGGGAATAAACCATTTATTGCTTTCGCCAGGACCAACCCAGACCGAATAGGCGTGGAATCGCACTTTATAGCGTCCCGCCACCGGAGCCTTGAACTGATTGAACTTGGGCTCAATGGGTTCATAGGCGCTCGCCACCACTCCCATACCCTCTAGTTCGCGCTCCGCCGCATTAGTGCTGGTGAGCGGGGCCTTGCCAGAGCGGACATCTGGCTGTCCGTGAAAGCCTAGCACAGGAAACGTGGCGCGTTCGGGGGCAGTGTTGAACACCGAAAACTTCATGGGCCCGGTGTAGCTCCGCTGATCGCGTGTGTAAAAGCGTTGGGTTCGCGTGGCGGGTCGCTCCGCATGCGTCGCCATGGCCTGGCGCAGCGCAAAGTCCGCGGCGCTCAGGTAGCGAGCCATCTGGACATGGGACACGTCGAGCACCTCACCAACCTTGTTGAAGCGATGAGCTTCCCCATCCTCGGGCAGTGAATCCCGCACTTGCAACCACGGGGCGTGCAACAGGTCCCGCAGCGCGTTTTCATACTCATAACGGTTGAGGCGCCGTTGCAGCGATCGCCCCTCCCGATCCATGCGTTGCTGGTCGGACCGGCTTAGATGGCTGCTCAAGGGGCGCAAAAACGCAGTTTGATCAGTGGAGGATGGACGGGGTTTCTTGGGAGGGGGCATTTCCCCGTGGGCGGTTCGATCGTGGATCAGCACCCAGCGGCCGAGGTTGGTGGGATTCGAGAGCTCCCAGGGCAGACGGGAGAGGTCCAGCTTTCCCTTCTGCGTGTCGGCGTCGTGACATTCTAGGCAGTGGCGGTCCAGAAACCGCCGGAGGTCCGCGGGGATTTCGGCGGCGAACGTCGACATCGATCCGAACCAAACAAGGAGGCCAAGCAAGTGGAACCGGGTCATCATGTGATCCAAAGGGAGACGTTGGAGAACGGGGCCTATTCAACGTGCCAGGGACCGAATAGTCAACGGTGAGGCGGGGGGGATCCGACTCCGTCGGGAGGGCGAAAGCGGTAGAGGGCTACCGCACTCCAGGACGCTCCGCGAGGTTTGTGGCCCATTTTGGAGTGCGGTAGACCTCTACCGCTTTCCGTGCCCCCCGGAGGGGGATCCCAGCTCCGCTGGGGGGACCAAAGCAGCAGAGGTCTGCCGCACTCCAAACCCACCCCCTGCCCCTCAAAAAACCGCAGTTGCGATCCGGGCCCGTCTGATGCCAGTCTCAGCCCATGAACGTATACCGCTGGCTTCTGGTGACCGGACTGGTCTGCAGCCAACTCTCCGCTGCCGAAGAAGGTTTCGTCCCCCTGTTTAACGGCAAGGACCTGACCGGCTGGATCAACGCCAATTGTGCCCCTGAGACGTGGAGCGTGCGCGACGGGGTGATTCACTGCACGGGACGTCCGACCGGTGCGCTGCGCACCCCACGCCACTACGAAAATTTCATCTTGGAAGCTGAATGGCGACACCTAAGCAGCGGGGGCAACTCCGGGATCTTCATCTGGGGAACACCCATCGCGGCACCCGGTGTTCCTTTCCTTCGCGGTATCGAGGTGCAGGTCCTGGACCATGGTTTCAATATCAAAGGAAAGAACGAGTGGTACACGACGCACGGGGACGTCTTCCCAATTCATGGCGCTTCGATGAAACCCTTTGGCCGGCACAACGGCGATCGCAGCTTTCCGTCCGAAGAAAGAAGCAAGCCATCCCCTGAATGGAACCACTATCGCATCGAGTGCAACAACGGCACGCTCCGCCTGCACGTGAATGGCAAGGAAGTCTCCGGTGGGGAAAACTGCAATTACCGCAAAGGTTACCTCGCACTGGAATCCGAAGGCGCTCCGGTGGAGTACCGGAATATTCGCATCAAGGAACTTCCCTCAACACAGACACCGGCGGAACTGACCGCTCCGCTCGACCAGGGCTGGAAGTCCCTGTTCACTGGGTTGGATTTACGCGGGTGGCAAACCAACGCGGCCACCGCCACTCGCTGGCAGGCCCGAGGCGAGCGCATCCAGCTGACCTCAGGGACTGCCTCTGCTCAGGAATGGCTGGCACTGCAGGAAAGTCATGGGGATGTGGAGTGGATTCTCGATGTGAATCCGGAGAAGCCCGCGGAGGGAAAATCACTGCAGGTCCCGTCGGTCGTCATCGGGAGTCCCGATGGGCAAGGGACGAGTCTCCCCCTCGATGGAGCCGTAGCCGGGTCGTTCAAGCGGTTCTCGCTCTTGATTCGCGATCACAAGGCGGTGTTGAGCCAGGGCGACAAGGTCGTCGCCGAAAGGACGCTGCCCTCCAGCCTACCCGCCAAACGTGCGCTCGGTCTCCAAACCGGCGGTGGCGGGGCGTCGTTCATGAATTTATACCTTCGAAATCTGACCCACTAAACCCTACCGAACTATGACCCTACGATCACTCGAGCGACTGAGCCTCGGTCTCGCAGTTGTCGCACTCTCGGTTCTTTCATCCCAACTCGAAGCCGGTGACTGGACCCAATGGGGAGGATCCCGAGCCGATGGGCATGCGGACCCGATGCGGGTCCCGGTACAGTGGGGCGAGTCGAAAAACGTGACGTGGAAGACCACCATCCCCGGTCGCGGTTGGTCCTCACCCGTCATCTTCGGCGACCAGATTTGGATGACGTCCGCTTTCGAGACTCCCGTGAAGCCGGAGGATCGGGAGCGGCGGCTGAAGGCCAGCACCGCAGACCAACCACTGACCCTCGTACAGCGTTTGGATCTTCATGCGATCGCCGTGGACCGTCAGACCGGAAAGGTCCTCCATCAAATTCCCCTACTCACCCAAGAAGAGCCCCAAGGCGTCCATCAGCTCAACAGCTACGCTTCCCCCACCCCGGTCATCGAACGAGATCGGCTGTATTGCCACTTTGGCGCCTTTGGAACGGCCTGCGTCGACACCAAGAAGGGACGCGTGCTATGGACCAACACCACCCTTCGAATCCAGCATGAGAACGGGCCCGGCAGCTCACCGGTGGTGTGGAAGGACCTGGTGATTTTCCACATGGATGGCAGCGATCAGCAGTACATCGCGGCGTTGAACAAACACACCGGCCAAGTGGCCTGGAAGACCGATCGCTCCGGCAAAATGCCCGACCATCCCCAACTGAAGAAGGCCTATGGCACTCCCCTGGTGATGCAGATCGGGGGGCGCGAGCAGCTTATTTCCGAAGCGTCCGACTGGGTCTATAGCTATGATCCGGCCACGGGCAAGGAACTGTGGAAGCTCAGCCTGGGGGTTTCGGGCTTTTCGCAGTCGGCCCGGATGGTCGTGGGACACAACCGAATCTTCATGAGCACCGGGTTTATGCGACCGGAAATGATTGCCGTCGACTATGCCCGGAGCGCCAACCCTGAGATCGCGTGGCGATATTCCAAGGGAGCCCCCACGATGGTCTCGCCGATTTTGGTGGGAGACGAACTCTACTTCCTGAGCGATTCAGGCGGCATGCTGACCTGTGTGGATGCGCACTCCGGCAAAGAGCACTACCGCGAACGCCTGGGCGGCAATCATAGTGCCAGCCCGATCTTGGCCGACGGCCGATTGTATATTCCGAATCGCGAAGGCATCACCACTGTGGTCAAACCCGGGAAAACCTACGAGGCGCTCGCGACCAATTCGCTCCCGGGAAAAATCATGGCTACGCCAGCGATGGTCGATGGATCCATCTTCATTCGAACCGACACCGCGCTTTATCGGATTGAGGAGTGAGAGTTGAGCAGCGCAGGTCGCCTTTGATCTACCAATGGATCAGGTTCCATTCGCTCCAGGTGATGACTGCCTGAAGCGGACGTGGCATCGCTGCGCGATGCTCCTTATTTTTGAAGGTTCCTGGGGTCTGCGACCCCAGGCTAATTTCTGGCAACCCTGCCGGGTTGGCGGAGAAGCCGATCACCATCGACCCCACAGGGGTCGTAGCTATTAGCCGGGTGATCGAAGATCCCCGGAAAACTCCGCAAAAAAGAGAGAGCATCGCGCAGTGATGCCACCTCTTGGAGAGGCGCTGATACCCAAGTCGGGGGATGAGATCGAGACAGGGGGAAATCTGTGCGGACGCCTATAGGGGATCCCGACTTCGGCGAGGGGACAAAAGCGGCAGAGTGCTGCACGCACTCCATACTCGCTAAACCTAGAAACGGATCCGTGTCATCCGTGAAATCCGTGGTTAATTCCCTCCGGATTCAGGATAAAAAAAAACGGGGCCAGGCGAGCTGCCTGGCCCCGGTTGTGAACCAACGGGAGATTAATTCCTCAGCCGATAGAACTTCGCGGCACCCGCTGCAGGCACTTCGACCTTTTTCAAGGCACCTTCCTCACCCACGGCAGCGGCTACCGCCGTCCAATTGACTGCTGACAAACTGTCGGTGGATTCGAGCACGAACCCGCTGGCGGTCGTCGGCCAAGTGAGGACCACGTTACCCCCAGAACGGCTGACGAGGAGCGAGGGCGCCGGGCTCGATGCCGCATGATCGGAGGTCACGCTGACAGAGGTGATGAACGTAGCAGCGGTGCCATTGTTGTAGACCGCGATGAACGAGCCGCTTTGCGGCGAGTATTTTAGGTTCTGATAGTTGGCGCTGCCCGAGTTTCCCCCTGGGGCGTCAGCGACGAAGAAGGGAGCGCCATAAGGTGCGCTGAGTAGATTACCCTCCAAGCTGAACGCTTGAACGGTGTAAGCCGAGGGGTTGCCCTGGGAGCTTCCGTAAGCAGCCATTCCAACGAGAAACACGCCGTGAACCGGATCCACGTCCAACTGAGGATGATTGTGTTGGAAAGGATTACCAAGAGTTCCGGTCAGGTAGGGTGTCTCCGGACGAGCAGGAGTGAAGGTATAGGACGGAGCATCCCCAAGGGTCGTGAAGGCCAGGTCCCCCGCCGCCACACTGTTGCCGCCTAGGTCGTAGGCGGTAATGATCTGTCCGTTCAGCGGGTTTTCGAGGGAGGCTGGATGCCCCTCAGCGGTCGAGGCAGGACTGCCGTCGCCTATGACCTGTTCATCCATCACCTGCAATTCACCGGCCTGGTTGGGCACGGTTTGGATGATGGAGCCGACCACCCGATTGACTAAGCCGCCGGTCACGTCGGTGTTGACGACATAAAGGAACACATCCTTTTTGGGCAGATACACTACATCCGGATCATCCTCGTCTCCATTGAACTGGAGGCGATCCAACCGCGCGTATTCCGGCGTGAGCAGAGTGCCGGCCTTGTCGAACAGCGCACCCACCGCGCCTTCACCTTCGCCGGTGATCTTCAGTTCGGCGCCGAGCAAGAAGTTTCCGTTCTTCGTGCTCACCGCAACGGACACATCATCGAAGTCTGTCTCGGTGGTCTCGCGGTAGAAAAAGGCCTTGGCAACCGGGCTAGCCTCCCCGGCAACGGAGGCGGGATTCACGAGGGCAATCAGAGGAATCGCACGGCCATTTGCGCCTGCGTAAGTGCGGGCATTGGCTGCCACCACATACTGCTTGGAAACGGGATTATACTTCGCGTCGTGGCGGTTCAGGATCCCGCTGGTGTTGCCTAGAATCACGAAGGGGCCGCGAGTTTGGGCCAGAGTGACCGGATCGTAGAAATAGCCCACCACCGCACTCGTCGCCACTTCGCCGGTGATCGGATCCAGGTGGCCGCCCACATTGCGCTCATCGATCGTGGTCACCAGGATTTCGGGTTCGTCGGTGTTGATCGCCACACAAGCCTCCTTGAAGACGGCCGCCACTCCCTCGACTTCGCTGGGAGTCACTTGGGCCGCCGGCAGATTGCGCAGGCGGACACTTGAGGCCGGCGCCAGCGGCGATGCAAAATCAATCCAGGCGAAGTAGAAGTCCACGTCGCGAGGAGCAGCGGTCACGTCGCCGGTGGTAACAAAACTCTTGATGACCATTTTTTCGCCCGACCACTCGTAGGATAAGAAGGCCCGGGTCGCCAAGGGAACTGAGGTCTCAGGCTCGAGCGCAGCGGGCTGCAGAATCAGAGTACCGGAGGTTGCGTTCTTGCCAGGCACGATCAACTCATAGACGCCTTCCGCAGAGCGTGTGACCGCGAAGTCTCCTTTGGAGGCCAATTTGGAAGCATCGCTTCCGCTGATGTAACCACCCAGGAGGCGCTCGGTAGACCAGGGAATGTAAACCCACTGGAAAGGCGATTGACTGGGCACCGCCAGGGTTTCGGCATCGGCGGCCTCATCCTCCCGAATGGTGATGTGCCAGCCCGCGCCTTCGGTGACCGGAGCCACGCCGACAATGTTGAGCGTGCTGGATCCTTCAGACGAGCTTGCGAAAAGCATGCCGTCCGTGAGCGAATTCACCCCGGGTAGCCGCAAGGTGGCGGAACCTCCGAATGTCCCACTCCCCGCGGGATTCTCGATCCATTGCAGCATCCCGGCGGTCACACCCGTCGCATGAGAAGTTGCTTGCCGCCACACTCCCTCACCCGCGGGACCAGGATTGCCGAACTCGCCCCCAATCCAGCCCTGGTCGAAGGGAAACCAGGTAACGGAGAACGCAAAATTGGCTTCGCCGTTGGGTCCAGTGCCGGCTCGGCCGGTATTGATGTCCAGATCGCCATTGCCGTAGCTGCCATTGACCATGTTGTAGCCAGGGCCGGAGGAAGATTGCGAAATGGCGATGGTGGGGAAAAAGGGTTCGGTGCCGTCGGCCCAATCGATCGGGCCATTCTGCCGGGCGGTGGGGATAACGACGCCCAAGGCGGGATGGGGACGCCAGGCCTGATTAACCGCCATCCCCACCCCAATCTCGGCATACTCTCTAAAACCCAGGTTCAAACTCTCCAAGGCCGCGGTGGGGTCGGCAGGCGAAAGACGCACGGAGAAATCACCTCGATTGTAACGGTTCAGCGACCAGGGAATGGGACCCTGCCCATCGAACCCAACGACTTCGACGCGGGCGTCGAACGCTTCTGAGTTTCCTTTGGCAATGATGTTCACCGAGGAGACGGATGTATTCGGGAACGCGCCAGGTGCCCCCCCGTTTTCAGGAACTTGCGGAGAGGGGCCACCGGGGGCTGCGACCATGACACAGGCACCGAGGAAAGGCACAGCGCAGACGAAGCCAAGTCGACCGCGCCATCGAGTGGGAGAGTTCTTCTGGTTCATGGTCTGCAATTAACCAGAACTGTGCGGACCAAGTCAACTGAGCGCGGTATACGTTTGTGTAACGGGAAGATGAAGAATAGGAGTCACTCGGCCAGGCCTGAGATCTCGGCCCGAAGGGATTCCGAATTCGCACCACCAAGGCGGGAAGAGCACCGAGGAAGAGAACCCTCATCAGCACTGAGAATATTCTGGCGTCTCAGCATCCGAACGCCGGAAGATGCACCCAGTGCTCATGGATCAGCGATCTAAATCTCCTCGGTTCATCCGCTCCTGCGGCGGTGAACATGACCTCACTCGATTCTTCAACCTCGCTTTCGCGCTCGGTGCCGCGTTGCTGGTCAACTCCCTCGACGCAGCTGCCCCCCCCATGGCCGCAAACGAGACGGTGGGGCGCAAGCCTGACGGCCGGGCGATGCTGCCCAACAGTCAGATTCTAACCCCGGCGGGAAAACAGGTCGATCTCCCCGAAGCACGTCCCCAGGGGATTGCCCTGAGCCCGGATGGTCGAATCCTGGTGACCTCCGGCAAAACCGCAGAACTGTATGTGCTCGACCCGGTCACCGGAGCCATTCGCCAAAAAGTCGCGCTACCTCCGGAGACGGGTTCGGTGGAGCCGGATGTGGTCTCCACGCACATCCTGAAACCTGACAAGAGCGAACAGCTGAGTTTCACCGGACTCATCTTTTCTCCCGATGGCAAACGGATCTATCTCTCCAATGTGAACGGTTCCGTCAAAGTATTCACGGTGGATGAGACGGGAACGGTCAAGGGTTTGGGGAGCCTAGCCTTGCCGAAAAGCGGCAATAGCAAGCGCGAAAAGGACATTCCCGCGGGACTGGCGCTATCACCGGATGGCAAACGAATCTATGTGGCGCTGAATCTTTCCAACCGGCTGCTGGAAATGGACACCACCACCGGCAAGCAGCTCAATCTGTTCGAAACCGGGGTAGCTCCCTATGACGTGCTGCAGGCGGCTGGAAAGGTCTACGTCAGCAACTGGGGAGGACGCCGCCCCGACACCAACAGCCTCACCGGTCCTGCCGGACGCGGCACCCACGTGCGAGTCGACCCCAACCGTCACATCGCCAATGAGGGGTCGGTCACGGTCATCGACCTCGCGAGATCCAAGGTCACCCAAGACATCATGGTCGGCCTCCACGCCTCAGCCCTGGCCCTGCACCCTGGCGGACGTTACCTCGTGGTCGCGAACGCGGGCAGCGACAGCCTCAGCATCATCGACACACGACGAGAGAGAGTGGTCGACACCTTCTCGCTGCGCTGGCAGCCCGACGACTACTTTGGTGCCAGCCCCAACGCTCTCACCTTCGACCGGTCAGGCCGCCAGCTCTACGTGTGCAACGGCACCCAAAACGCGGTAGCCGTGGTGCAGTTCCGGGCCACCGGCAGCAAATTGCGCGGGCTGATCCCCACCGGATGGTTTCCTGGGGCCATCGCCATTGACGGAACCCGCGGCAACCTCTACGTGGCCAACATCAAAGGGATGGGGTCCGGCCGCCGAACCCTCCCCACCGACCCGGCCAAGTTTAACTCCCATCAATACGTGGGCACGATCTCCCTCATTCCACTGCCCGACCGGGAAGGCTTGGTGACTCACACACGACAGGCTCTGGCGAACTGCCGTCGGGAACTGATCGAAGCCTCGCAGCTACCCGCTCGTCCAGGTCGCGCCGCTCAGCCGGTTCCCGAGCGCGTAGGCGAGCCGAGCGTCTTCAAGCATGTCATCTATATCATCAAGGAGAACCGCACCTACGACCAGGTCTTCGGTGACATCAAGGAAGGGAATGGCGATCCCAAGCTGTGCACCTTTGGAGAAAAATTTACTCCCAACCAACACAAGATGGTTCGGGAATTCGTCCTGCTGGACAACACCTACTGCGCAGGGATCCTGAGTGCCGATGGACATCAATGGTCCACCACCGCGTTTGCGACCGATTACATGGAAAAGTCCTTTGCCGGCTTCCCACGAAGTTATCCCGACGGCATGGATGACGATGATGTGGATGCGCTGGCCTACTCTCCGGGCGGGTTCATCTGGGACAACGCGCTGGAGCACGGCAAGACAGTGCGCGACTACGGTGAGTTCGCCATCGCGGTGACCGGATGGCGGGATGCCAAACGCAAACCGGCTCCGAAGTTCATCGATTACTATCGAGACTTCACGAGCGGGAAAGGTGAGACTCTCATGACCAGCCGCCCGGCGATCGAGTCCCTGCGTCCTTATCTGAACACCAACACCGTGGGATGGTCGATGGAGGTGCCGGATGTGTATCGGGCGGCGCGTTTCATCGAGGATCTGCAAGAATTTGAGCGGAAAGGGGAAGCGCCGAACCTGATGATCATCTGCTTGCCCAACGACCACACCTCCGGCACCTCGCCTGGGATGCCCACTCCGGGGGCACATGTGGCCGACAATGACCTTGCCTTTGGTCAGATTGTTGAGGCTGTGAGCAAGAGCCGCTTCTGGAAGGAGACCTGCATCTTTGCCATCGAGGACGATCCTCAAGCTGGGCACGACCACGTCAGCGGTTACCGCACCACGGGCTATGTCGTGAGTCCGTACACTAAACGGCGCCAAGTCGTCAGCACTCAATACAACCAGCCTGGCATGCTGCGAACCATCGAATTGATCCTGGGCTTGCCTCCCATGAACACCATGGACGCAGCGGCCACTCCGATGTTTGATTGCTTCACAAGCACTCCGGATTTCACCCCCTACACGGCCGTGGCGAACAACATTCCCTTGGACGAGCTGAACCCGCCAGCCAAGGCGATCCTGAACCCGATCCTGCGGCGCGATGCCGAGCTCTCTCAAAAGCTTCCACTCGACAAAGTGGACCAATGCGATGAGGACCTGCTCAACCTCATTCTGTGGCACGCCCAGATGGGCCCCAACACGCCCTACCCCACCTGGGCGGTCATCCCGAAACATCTGCGGAGGGACTGATCCCGCGCTGTCAGACGACGCCGAATCAGGCAAATGGATCCATTGGCGCAGGTAGCTGAGGTGGAAAGTGGTTGCCCGCGCAGCCGGACCCCGTGGGGTCATAGAGATTAGCCGGGTGATCGAAGATCCCCGGAAACGATCCCACGAAAAGCCCCTGCATCGCGCAGCGATGCCACGTCCTCGGGAGCAAAAGGTGGCACCCCCTTCTGGGGTGCGGGGTTTGGGGACGGTGCGCCGGTGGTCGACGCGAGGCATCGACCACCGGCTAATTTCTTAGAACCCTCCAGGTTCCCGTTGGCCGGTTCTAAAACTCGCTCGGGAAAGTGGCACTAGTCCCTATTTTTGGAGATCATGATGAGGGCATGCCACCGCGCTCCACGGGCGGGAGGTTCCCTTTCGGGACCCTGCATTCCATGGGCGAGTATACCCAGAAGATTTCATCGAGGTTGGGGGAAAGTCCCCAGCTGTGGTGAACAGCCACGGGAGGGCCGGCAAATCTTTACCCGCCGCAGAGACGAATGCCTAACGTTTGGCGGGGATTTCGAGCTCCCGCTTCCTTCCAACCACCGTTGGCACGACTCTAGCATAAGGCATCCCAGCGGAACGGCCTCCACAGGCATGACTACGAAAATTTTCCGGGCACGTAGTCGGTCTGGGCGGAGAACGTTCCGCTTCTTTTTTGTACGGGGAGATTGCGGACTTTGTCAGATGCTTCGTCGGAAACTTCCGCGAATCCAGCGGGGAATCCCCGCAAACTCGACAAAGATTCCGACAAAGTTACCGACGAAGGTGGCGCCCATGGGCATGAGGGGGGGGATTACATCTG
The DNA here is from genome assembly GCA_016793885.1 of Verrucomicrobiales bacterium. Taxonomy (NCBI): domain Bacteria; kingdom Pseudomonadati; phylum Verrucomicrobiota; class Verrucomicrobiia; order Verrucomicrobiales; species Verrucomicrobiales bacterium. The sequence goes on along the minus strand of JAEUHE010000102.1, from coordinate 315 downwards.
GGGCAGGCTGGGATCTATCTAACAGCGGACCCGATGATCGTTGCGCGCATGGAGTGCGGAGACATGTCTCCGCTTTTCCTGCACGCGACGGAGTGGCTGGGGGAGCTCCCTAGTTGAATGGGCGGGTTGAAGGGCTAAGGTGGCGTGAAGGAACAGCGGTGTCGTGCCCTAAGCATTACCCACAAGTTCGGAGGGCTTCCTCCCTATCCCAACGGGATTGCGCCTCAAAGCCCAGGGTTGGGAGGAACGAGCTACCCTGGAAAACGCCATAGAATCCACAACCCCATCGTGGGTTGCGAACCCTGTGGGGCTTCA
>JAEUHE010000101.1 GCA_016793885.1 Verrucomicrobiales bacterium | reverse complement strand
TGCCATGTTGCGAACAGTTGATCCAGGTCAATGGTAACGTCGTAGGGAAAGCTACATTCGGCCTATGACGCTGGAAGGCCTGAGAAATGATCAAGAAGCGGGAGGCTCGAAACGGCTGATCTCGCGACGGACGGCACGACTTCCCACACCGTTGAGGGTGTTGTGCAGAAGCCTTCTCATGGTTTCGGTCGTACTGCTCGATACGAGTGGAATCCGCGCGTTCGGAGCCACCCCCGGTGACGCGGCCTTGGATCCCTTTGATGAGGGGACAAGCAGTTACTCCAAGGCGAAGGATACCAGTCCCATCGCACGGTTGCAGGAGCGCATCGACCGGGCCGAGGTGAAGCTCAGGCACGACGCCCAATTCGGCTACCTGCTTTCCCTGTTGGAAGAGCTGGGAGTTTCCTCTCATTCACAGCTGCTGGTTTTCTCCAAGACTTCGTTGCAACGTGAGCGCATCACACCGAAAACACCTCGTGCACTTTACTTCAACGACGAAGTCTATCTCGGCTTCATTCCCGGCGCACCGTTTATCGAGGTTTCCGGAATGGATTCCAAGCTGGGTGGGGTCTTTTATTCGATTGATCAAGGGAAGACCGGGCGACCTAGGTTTGTGCGCACGGATCAGTGTCTCGAATGTCATACCTCGACCAAGACCTTGGGAGTGCCGGGACCCCTTGTGCGCTCGTTTGTAACAGATGCCGACGGCGTGGTGGACATGGCCAGCGGGACATCATTGGTCAACCACCGCACACCATTGAGCGAGCGCTGGGGCGGCTGGTACGTGACTGGAACTCATGGTGCACAAACACACCGAGGCAATCTCAGCGGCCGAGAGGCCTTCGCGCGGCACGAGAAGGAGCCGAACTATCTTGGCAACCAGATAGATCTGAAACGGTTCTTCGACGTCTCCCGCTATCCGGCTGCGGCCAGCGACATCGTCGCACTTATGACTTTGGAGCATCAGGCTCACATGCAAAACTTTCTGACTCGCCTCAACCAGGATTCCACCGCGGCACTTCGGCAATTTGGCCACCTCAACCACATGAAGAGTGAGATTGAAGGTTTTCTGAAATACCTGCTGTTTACAGAGGAAGCGCCGTTGTCCGCACCGATCCACGGATCAGCCGCATTTGTAGGGCAGTTCACAGCGATGGGCATCAAAGACACCAAGGGACGATCATTGCGCCAGTTCGACCTGGAGAGGCGGCTTTTCAAGTATCCGTGCAGCTACCTGATCTACTCTGATGCCTTTGACGCGCTACCCGAGCAACTCAAGGAAACGCTTTATCGACGCCTCTGGGACATTCTCACCAGCAAGGACACTGGTCCGGCATTCGCGGGGATCCCGTCAGAGACTAAACAGGCCATCCGCGAGATTCTTACCGAAACCAAGAAGGACGTTCCACCCTACTGGAAGTAGAGGCATTGACACGCGCGTGTTGATCGGCCAGGTGGGTGAAGTGTTAGTGACCGCCCGCCGCAAAAGTCGAGACTGGTATCTCGGAGGCATGTCGGCGGTTCAGCCCCGCGACCTGGAAATACCACTGGGGTTCCTCGGAAAAGGCTCCTTCGATGCAGAGATCTGGAAGGATGCGAACGACACCGACAAGGACCCGAACCACCTTGTCCACACCCGTTCCCGCGTCAGTTCGGGAGATCAACTTCGGATTCGCGTGGCCCTGGACGGTGGATTTGTCGCTAAACTTTCCTAGTCACGGTAAGCCGAGGGCGACGAACTTTGCTTCGTAAGCGGCGACTTCCGCACCTCTCGCAAGACCCATAGCATCATCAGTATGTCCGGCAGGCCGCCTGAGGCAGCGCCAACGACTTACGCACGATAGGTCACGGAGGGAAGATCCACGCCCAATTCCCGCTCGATTCATTTTTGAGAGCTACTTACCTGCCCGCACGCCTCGTTCACAGGTCCAACATGGCATATCAGCCGCAACCATCACTGTCCACTTTCCCGACGTGCCGCTTGAGGATCTCCACCAAATGAATCAGCTCCTCCTCGCTGATGTCTACAAAGGAGTCCAGTGACTTGACTGCTGCCAGGATTTCTTCATGTGTCGGCGTGGTCGCATCCTTAGCTGACGGCGAAGGGAGTAGTGAAGCTGGGTAGCTCAAAATCGCCGGATACCGCCTCCACTTGAATGAGCCGTTAATGAGAACGGCGATGGCGACCATGAACACCGCATTGGCCAACACCGGGAAAATAACAAAATGAAATCCAAGTTGACGGATCGCACTCCCTCCCATGACAGCAGTAAACGCCGTGGCACCTCCTGGTGGATGGATGCACTTTAGCTGATGCATCGCTCCGATCGAGAGGCCCACGGCAACCGACGCCGCCAGG
>JAEUHE010000100.1 GCA_016793885.1 Verrucomicrobiales bacterium | reverse complement strand
AACGCCATAGAATCCACAACCCCATCGTGGGTTGCGAACCCTGTGGGGCTTCAGGTGATCCCAAGCGCAACCCGCGATGGGGTTGTGAGAAAACCACGACTAACCCAGGGTAGGCGCTCCTTCGTCGCGCCAACCCTGGGCTTTGAGCCGGAATCCCTTTGGGATTCTAACATTTGGTCGAAGAACTTGTGGGTAATGCTTAGGGCACGACACCGCTTTTCCTTCGCCCCGGTTTAGCACCTCCAACGCAGTCTTTTACGAGAGGCACACCAGCAGGCACTCCGCCACGCGCAGGAAAAGCGGAGACATGTCTCCGCAGTCCATAGCGCCTTGTTCCTTCGCGCGAGGCGGCACAGCCCTGCCGGGCACCCTGTAAAACGACATCCTGAGTCTGACGGCCTGCTAGCGCAGATTCTTCCGAACGGCTCGGAGCAGAGTATCGATCTCAGCATCGGTTCCGATGGTGATTCGCAGGTAGGATCGCACGTCCGGATGGCTGAACCAGCGAACGAGGACTTTGCTCTGCCTCAGCCGCTCCAACCACTCAGACGCAGGATAACGTGGCGGCTCGACCAGAATGAAGTTCGTCTGGCTCGGCAACACCCGGAAACCAAGCTCCGTGAGCGCCTTTCCCAGCCGATCCCGGGTGGCGATGATTTGTCGAAACCGCGCGCGATAATACGGGAGAAAATCCAAGGTAGAAAGCGCTGCGATCTGCCCCAGGCCATTCACGTTGTAACTGTCGCGCATGCGGTCCAGCGCATCGATCAACTCCGCCGATCCTATAAAATAGCCCACCCGCTGAAAGCAGAGGGAATACGCCTTCGAGAAGGTCCGTGCGACCAAAACATGCGGGTGCTTCAAAGCCAACGAAGCCGCGTTCTCGCGGGCAAAATCAACGTAGGCTTCATCGAGGATGACCACACCTCGCTGCGCCCGACACAGCGACGCGAGGTCCTTCGTTGCAAAGCCGTTGCCACTTGGTGCATTCGGAGTGGTCACCAATGTCAGCGCAGCCTTGAAATCCCACAGCCGCCCCTTCTTCAAGGCCCCCGGGCTGGGCAAGGCGAACCCTGGGCCTAAGGGAACGGGATGGCACGTGGCCCCGTGCGAATCTGCCAACACGGGATACAGCGAATAGCTGGGATGGAAAAACTGGACGGTCGAGGAGGACCGCCGCCGGGGTCCGGCAGCAGGCTCGACGAACGTGCGAACCGCGAGGGCCAACAGCTCGTCCGATCCATTGCCCACAATGATGTTTTGGGGCTGACAGCCATGCAGAGCCGCCAGCCGATCCCGCAGCGCTTGGGATGTAGGATTGGGATACAACCGCAACCGCCCATCCACCGCCTGCCGGACCGCTTTGAGAACACCCGGGGCAGGGGGATAAGGATTCTCGTTGGTGTTGAGTTTGATCAAACCCTTGATCTTCGGCTGCTCGCCCGGGACATAAGGGTGGAGCTTCTGGACCAGGGGCCGAATGAGAGGACGGAAAGAGCTCATCGGGTTTTCAATGACTTATTGAGGGCCCGCTGAATGCGGATCGAGGCGGACCGGCCGTGGGCATCGAGACCCTCGAGTGCCGCAAACGTAGCGATGGTCGACAAGGAACGCTTGAGCGCCGGCTTGGAATACTCGACCACGCTTGTACGCCGCTGGAACTGGTCCACCGTCAGCCCCGCAAAGGAAGCACCGGCGCCGCCTGTTGGCAGCGTGTGACTCGGCCCGGCCATATAATCGCCCAAGACCGTCGGAGAATAGCCACCCAAGAACAAGGCTCCGGCTGTCCGAAGACGTTCCGCGATCTGGGCTGGTTTCCGGGTCATGATCTCACAATGTTCTGGCGCCAGCTGGTTGGCCAAGTCCACCGCCTGGTCTAGGTCCTTCACCTGGATGAGCCAACCGTTCGACTTTAAGGCTCGTTCGATGAACTCCCGACGCTTGAGCGTCTTGAGCTGCAGGGCGATCTCCTTGGCCACCGCTTTCAGAAACTTCAGAGAAGGCGTGATCAGCCAAACGCGTTCGTGTCCCGAGCCATGCTCCGCCTGCGCGAGCAGATCCGCCGCCGCCCACCGTGAATCCGCCGTGTCGTCCGCCAACACCAACACTTCGCTCGGACCCGGAAGCAAATCGATGCTCACCGACCCGAACAGCAAACGCTTCGCGGCCACCACATAGGCATTGCCTGGACCAAAGATTTTGTTCACCCGCTTAATGGTCGGCGTGCCATAAGCCATCGCGGCAATCGCCTGGGATCCACCCACTCGGTAGATCTCGGTGGCGCCCGCGACGGTGGCGGCATAGAGCAAAGCCGGGTTCAAGGAGCCGTCTTTGCCACAGGGGGAGCAGACCACGATCTCAGGACAGCCGGCCACCTTGGCCAACAGAATCGTCATTAAGGCCGTCGATGCCAAGGGAGCGGTGCCTCCGGGCACATAGATACCCACTCGTTGGAACGCATCGAATTTCTCTCCGACCGTGCCGCCTTGGCGGTTGCGGCTCGACCAGGGCTTCCGCTTCGCACGTTGGCTAAAAGCCTCGATATTCTTCCGAGCCATAGCGACCGCTGAGCGCAGTGTGGCATCCGCCATAAGCGCAGCGGTCATCTGCTCCGCCTTGGTGACCGCCAGCTGGTCGACCGAAAGTGCGGCTCCGTCGAACTTCTCAGTCAGCTCCACCAGCGCGCGATCGCCAGCATCCGCCACCTGCTTCAATATCGCTCGGGTGCGCTCCTCGATCACGGGATCGAACAAGCTCGAAGGAGCGGCCAGGGTGCCCAGCTGCGCGGCGAAATCGGAATCGGTGTAACGGACCACGTTCATAAGCGGTTGAAACTAGGGCGTACGTCCCGGCCTTGAAAGGGGAAATTGAGGGGGCAACGGGTTCAAAACTCAGCCCATGGGCCGAGACGGCCCACACTCCATTGTAGCGTCGTCCATGCTGGACAATTCCCCAGCAACCCGAGCGCAGCGGGTCTCACTTCTCCCCAATGACAAATGAGCAATGAACAATTCGCAATGTGCAATCCGTCGCCCTTTCCCTTCCCGTCGGTTTCCCCGACCGCCTCACACGAAGCCACAAAGCCACGAAGATCCTGAGCCTAACAGCCCATGGGCCGAGCAAAGAGAGACTATTGAACCGCAATGGACGCGAAGGACGCGAGGTGGGACCCCGCAGGGATCAAAGCCGAGTTTTCCTCCGTGTGGTCTGCGGGCAACACTGTCTCTCTCCCTTCTCTCCGGAAAGCTTCGTGGCTTTGTGGCTTTGTGTGATGCATTCGGCCGTCCCCTCCCACACCCCCATGGGCCGAGACGGCCC
>JAEUHE010000099.1 GCA_016793885.1 Verrucomicrobiales bacterium | reverse complement strand
GCTCACCAACCCCTGGGATCCCACCAGAAGGCCACTGATGACCATCGCGGCCCACACCCTGCCAAAGAAGGAAGCTTGTCGTTGCATGGATCTTGGAGAACTAGGGGTTGACGAACTCGTTGCGCACTACGCCAGGGGTGGGCGTCTCGCGGGTCAGCTGGAATATGCCCTGCAGTTTGCCGATGGTCCCCACAGCAACACCGCTGGACAGCACCGTGTCCGTGTAGTGGCCACCGATCACCACGGGGCCGATGTCCAATCCGCGCACCACGGCATTGGTGAACAGGTAGGCGTTATTGGTGGAAGCGGGCGGGACAGCGGAGAGATCGATGACCCGCTGAAGAGATTGCTCGCCAAACAGAAGCGTCTTCCCGAGGGGAATCGGCACCGTGGTGGCCCGGAGACGATCCGCGGTGAAGAGCCAGTTGGTGATCGCCCAACCGGGTTGGTTGGACGGTGGACTGGGGATGGTGCCCAGGAAGCGCTCCCCGGCTGCCGCCGGCAGCAGCCACGCCTCATTGGTATTTCCCGAGCGCAAAACTTTGAGACCGAACCGGCTCACCATCCCACCGGAGATCAAGGTGCCAGCGTAGAGAGCGTCGTTGTCCACGATCACCACCGAATGGGAGAAGCGGGATCCGCGACGGTAAAACGTGTTGGTGTTTTGCAGGAGACTGATCGCGATCGTCTCGACCGATTCCACCTCGAAATCTTCCTTCAGTTGCAGCCGAATCTCGGCGTTAGTGCCGTTGACCGAGACGCGACCGCCCGAGAGGTCCGTGAAATCCGCTGCACTCGCGCTCGAGTTCGTGTCGACGTTATAGCGCAGATCACCGATAAACGGCCGATTAAAGCGCACCCCGATCCGCAGGACGGAGGTTCCTTCCAACACCACGGTCTCGGCCGAGGCGAATTCCGCTTGGGCAAAAGCGCTGGCCGGCGGGAGGCTGTTGGGATCCAATGGATTGGTGTGGAGTGTGATTTCGAGGCAGTCGTTGAAACCGTCGCCGTCCGTGTCGAACTTGTTCGGATCCGTTCCCAGTGCGATCTCCAGGGTATCTGCCAGCCCGTCATGATCGGTGTCGGTCGACCCGGGGGTCCACACCACGATGCGATAGTAGCGCTGCGGCCCGATTTCCTTCGGGGCAAGAAACTGGTGCCGTCCATTGCCCAAATGTTGAAGTTCGACCGTTTGCAGGTAACTCCAAGTTGTGGACACGCTCATCTCGGAAGCCGACTGAAGGGTGTAGAGGCACCCAGGCCCCTGGCCCACGCCGGCGAGGTCCTCAAACACCACGCGAACCGCGTTCTCGCCCTCGGGTTCCAGGCCCACGATCTCAATTTCATTTCCGACAACCTGGATCGTGCCATTCTCGCAGATCGCCTGCTGCGCGTCCTCGTAGGTAGCAAAGGCATCCCAGCCAAAGCGGGTGGCCGGCCCGTCTCCGTCCGGGTCCGTGCCCCAAGGTGTTCCCACCCACTCGGAGTCTACGAAGACGATCGCTTGGCACGGAGCCACGACGTTATCCGGCGAGACAGGAGTATGGGTCACTGCGTTGGGCGCAGCCGAGACAATAAGGTTCCAGTTCTGGTCGGTGGGGCTGGGCGCAACGGCGGGATCACCCTCAAACCCGGCAAAGTATTCGGAGACCACACCCAGGCCCTCAATGGAGAAGCGGACGCGGTGATAGTTCATTCGACCCTGCCCGTCGGAGGACGCCGAGCCCCACTGGACGATACCGGTTTGGACGGCGTCGTTCAGGCCCAACCACGAAGCCACGGGCGAACCATCGAACAGATAGGTGGCTTGGCTGGTGGCTGGATCATAGATCAGAGCGTGAGTGTGGTAGTCGGTGGCGGCCGAACCGGCTTCCGTGAGAATGTTGGTGAGGTTGGGAGTTCCTCCGAGAATCGCGACGAGTTGGCCAGCGGTATTGAGGTCCCAACTCACATCGAATCGCTTGACGCCGTTCCCATAAACCATGAAATGCGCGGGGGTGCTGTTGGCGGAACCTGAGACAAGCCGGCTGACCAAGGTGTAATGCCACCCGCTGTTTGTGGCTGCCACGCGCTGCGCCGGCGTGAGTGCGTAGGTGAAATTCAGTGAGCCGCTGCCTGAGACGTCCGAGACGTCCGTGATCTGCCAAGCGTTGGGCAACCCGGCGGCGCCCACGCCCGTCGTCAGGCTGCTTGCAACAGCGAGTAGGAGCAGAAATCCACGAATCACTCTGGAAGTGTTTCGGCGTAGGCGTGCTCTCGCGGACCCATCGATCAGCGAAGGAGAGCCAGTGGAAAACCCCGGTGGGCACGAGGGGGGAACATCGGATCGCGAGTGAGTCTTCATAGTGGGACGTCGACTGAGTTGGGACGATTGCGACTTCATGCTTCGACTCCTCATGCGGAATCACGAAGCCAAACCCTTCAGAAAGTTCGGAAAATATTTTCTCAACCTCCACTGCATGGCGAAACTGCTCGAACATCCATGGCCAGCCGAGGCTGGCATTTTTCTGCGAAGCTGCTTAGCTTCGTCGCGATGTCCGATGTCACCCAAGCGCTCAACGCCATTGCGTCCGGCGATGGCGCGGCCTACGACCGTTTGCTGTCGTTGGTCTACGGTGAATTGCGCTCGCTGGCGGCGGCGAAAATGGCCCGCGAGCAACCCGGCCAAACGCTCCAAGCCACGGCCCTGGTCCACGAAGCCTGGATCAAACTGATCGGATCGGAGGAGCGTCAGGTCTGGCAAAGTCGCGGTCACTTCTTCGGGGCCGCCGCCGAAGCCATGCGCCGTATCCTTGTCGATCGTGCGCGGCAGAAAGCCAGCATTCGGCACGGAGGCGGGCTCGAACGGGTCGAGCTGCAGCAGGTCAACCTGGCAATGGAAGACAGCCCCGATACCTTGCTGGCCGTCCACGAAGCCCTGGAGAACTTGACCCGGGCCTGGCCGGAGAAGGCCGAGATCGTCAAGCTGCGCTATTTCACCGGCCTGGAGATGCAGGAAATCGCCGACGCGCTGGGCGTGTCACTCTCGTCCGTCGAACGTCACTGGGCCTACGCCCGGGCCTGGCTGTTTCGCGAGCTGGCCAAGAATTCTGAAAACCGCTGAAGGGTTTGGGGCAGAAAAACCGCATGAACTGCATGAAGACCACCTGGTGGCCGGCGCCTGATCAGCGGCATATCTCTCCAACATGAGCAGCGGATGGAACGAGCAGCTCGAGGAACGACTCTTCGACCGCGCACGCCAAGAGCCCACCGAGGCAGCCCGGGCCGCCTTTCTGGACTCGGTGTGCTCCGATAACCCCGCCCTCCGTGCCCGCTTGGATGAACTGCTCGCCGCCCACTTCGGGCAGCAGCAGTTCTTGCCGATGACCGCCAGTGCCCGCTCTCCGTCGCCGGTCCCCGCGGCCACCGAGCCCCCATCCCAGATCATTGGGCGCTATCGGCTGGTCGAAAAGCTCGGAGAAGGCGGCTTCGGAGAGGTCTGGCTGGCGCAACAAGCGGAGCCCGTGCGCCGCCGCGTCGCGCTCAAACTCATCAAGCCCGGGATGGACAGCAAACAGGTGGTCGCGCGGTTCGAAGCGGAGCGACAGGCCTTGGCCATGATGGATCATCCCAACATCGCCCGGATTTACGACGGTGGCCTCGTCGGCCCCTCCTCTTCCGGTCGGGACTCATCACTCCCCGCGGGCCGCCCATACTTCGTGATGGAATTGGTCCACGGCAGCCGGATCACGGACTACTGCGGCCAGCACCATCTTTCCACGGTCCAGCGGATTCAACTCTTCATTCAGGTCTGCAACGCGGTTCAGCATGCACACCAAAAGGGTATTATCCACCGGGATCTCAAGCCGTCGAACATCCTCGTGACTCTGCACGATGGTGTGCCCGTGCCGAAGGTGATCGATTTCGGGATCGCCAAGGCGATCCACCAGGAGCTCAACGATGAGACGCTCCACACGCAGTTTGGTCAGTTCATCGGAACTCCTTCCTACATCAGCCCTGAGCAGGCGGAACCCGGAGCCGACGATATCGACACGCGTAGCGACATCTATTCGCTGGGGGTGTTGCTGTATGAGCTGCTGGTGGGACAGACACCCTTCGACGCCAAGGAGATGACCAGGGGGGGGCTGGACGCCCTCCGCAAGGTAATCCGAGAGAAGGCCCCGCTCCGGCCGAGCACTAAACTGAGCCAACTTCTGACCCAAGCCAGGGCCCGAACTCCGGAGCCTGCGGCCTCGGAGAAGGAACGAAAGGAGGCCTCGCTTCGACTGGCGCAGGCCAAAGAAACCCTGCAGCTGTTGCACGGGGACCTTGATTGGATCGTGCTCAAATGTCTGGAAAAGGACCGACGTCGTCGCTACGACACGGTCAACGCGCTGGCCACCGATCTTCAGCGTCACCTGGCCAACGAACCCATCATCGCTCGCCCCCCCAGCACCACGTATCAACTTCGGAAGGCTTGGCAGCGGAACAAGGTGCTGTGCTCAGCCGCTCTGATGGTGGTTCTCACACTGGTGGCCGCCACCCTCGTGAGCACCTGGCAACGCATGGAGGCCACGCGATCCCGCCGCGCGGCCGAGGCCAGCGAGCAAGCGGCGCAGAGGTCGCTCTACGTCGCCAATCTGAACCTAATGGGACAAGCGTGGGAAGGAAACGACCTGGACCGCATTCGACAGTTGTTGAGCGAAACGGCCAACTTTCCCGGCCGCGGCTTCGAGTGGCACTACTGGCAACGGCTGTCCCACCTTGAAGCCAGAACGTTCTGGGGCCATGCGGCCCGCGTGTGGACTGCTGATTTTTCTCCGGATGGACGGCGGGTAGTCACTGCGAGTGAGGACCTCACGGCGAAAGTCTGGGATGTCTCGACCGGGCAGTTGGCCATCACCCTGAACGGTCACGATGATTGGGTCCGCTCGGCGGCATTCTCTCCCGATGGCAGCCGCATTGTGACCGGGAGCAAAGACTATAGCGTGCGAATCTGGGATGCCGCCACCGGCGCGGAGCTTCGTCGGCTGCAAGGACATCGTGCTGCCATTCGCAGCGTGGCGTTTTCCCGCAACGGCCACCGCATCGTGACCGCTTGCCAGGATGGCACCGCTCGAACTTGGGACGCGGAAACGGGACGCCTCCTGGTCACGTTTCGCGGACACTCGAACTGGCTGTTCTCGGCGGCATTCGATCCCGACGGAAAGCGCATTGTCACCGCGGGTGAGGATGGTACCGCTCGCATCTGGGATGCTACCGACGGCCGGGAGTTGCGGCGTTTGGTGGGACACGACGGAACTGTTCGAACGGCGAGCTTCTCGCCGGACGGTCGTCTCGTGGTCACCGCCAGCCAGGACCGGACGGCCAAACTCTGGAGCAGCGAAAGCGGCGTCTTGCAAAAGACGCTGACTGGGCACCTACGCAATCTATTCGCGGCGGCATTCTCCCCGGACGGAGGGCGCATTGTTACCGCCAGCGCCGATCAAACCGCCAGAATGTGGGAGGTCTCCACCGGGCGGGAGATCAACCAGTTCAAAGGGCACGGCGCAGAGATTTATACCGCCATGTTCTCGCCCGACGGTCGATGGATCCTCACCGCCAGCGAAGACAAGACGAGCAAGCTCTGGGATATTTCGACGCGGCCCTCAGCCTCGATTCTGCAATACGGAACGAACGTTTACACGGTGACCGTTTCACCAGACGGCCAACAGATTGCGGCCGGAGGGGAGGGTGGCAGGATCAAGCTTTGGTCTCTGATCACCGGCGATCCGCTGATGGAGTTGTCGAGTCACCAGACCGAGGTGCGATCCTTGGCCTTTTCCCCGGATGGGCGGCAGCTCGCCGCCGGGCACGGCGATGGAAGCGCCCGGGTCTGGAAGACCATCGATGGACATTTGCTCCGCACACTCGCGGGACATATCGGTGGAGTCAATTCCGTGGCGTTCTCCGCGGACGGCACCCGGCTCGTGAGCGCGGGGGGCGAAGGAAGGATCAAGGTGTGGCGGATGGAGGACGGCAAGGAGCTCCTGTCCAAACCGCCGAAGCGGCGTGAGGCCTTTTCCGCCGGTTTCTCCCCAGATGGACTGCGTGTGGTCGCAGGCTTTGAGTGGGTGGTGATGGTCTGGCAAGCCGACACGGGAGCCGAGATTCTGACGATCCCCAATCCTTCGCGGTCTCGCTCTGCCACCTTCTCGCCTGATGGCCGATGGATTCTCGCCGCGAGCGGCGAAAAGATGGCCAGGCTTTGGAATTCAGCCGATGGTGATCCGCTGTCTGTACTCGCCGGGCACACGCGAGTGATCTACGCCGCCAATTTTTCCGCCGACGGTAAACGCGTTGTCACCGCTAGTCAGGACCGCTCCGCCAGGGTCTGGGACTCTGCCACCGGCAAGGAGCTGCTCCAGTTGAGGGGCCACACTGCCGAGGTGACATCGGCGGTGTTCTCACCGAACGGTCAACGGGTTGTCACTGGAAGCATGGATGGCACCGTCCGGATCTGGATAGCAGCCTCCCCCGAACAGACCGCCACTTGGCACCAGGAAGAACTCAGTGCCTCCAATCGACGTACCCAGACCGTAGAGGGACCGACTTTAATCAAGGAATCCATCCAGCTACCCGCGGGGCTCATCAGGAGTTGGCTGCTGCTCGCGCCACTGGATATTCCGACCAACGGCACCGCCGCGGCGCTCGATGCCGAGCGGATGCCAGGTGAAGCCCAGCTCCGTCCCAGCGCGCAACAGCGCTTCCGGGCAAACGCGCGTGAACTGACCTGGGAGCCGATTGAGCAGGCCACCCCGCTTCTGGATTTCAACGCGCTCGTCGGTAAGACGTCGTCGCCGAACAGCGTAGCCTACGCCGTATGTTACCTCGTCACTGAATCCCCACAATCCGACGTCGTTTTCAAGATAGTGAGCGACGACGAATCCAAGGTCTACCTCAACGGCAAAGTCATCCACCGCTCCAACCCAAACAGGAGTTACGTGCTGGACGAAGAGACAGTCGGCGGGGTCAACCTGCCTGCGGGGACGAATACGGTCGTCTTCAAAATTGTGAACAGCTTGGAATACTGGCGCGGATCGCTTCGCGTACTGGACGCCCGAGGCCAGGAGATCCCCCGCCTGCACGTGACACTGGGAGCGAACTGAGACAATCGCGAAGCGTCGTGGAGTGCTGTAGCCCTCTACAGCTTTTCGGCACCCCCCGGAGGGGGATTCCAGCTCCGCTGGCGAGACCAAAGCGGCAGAGGTCTGCCGCACTCCAAAAAACTGCGTTCAATTCTGCCTTGTCACCGGATTGTTTCCTCGGGTAAAGCAAAACAATGGAGGAAACAAAGTGTCATTGGCCACACGCGCCGACGCATCAATTGGCCCGGGGGGGAACGTTTTTTGTTACAGCGGGTACCTATCAAAAGTCTCATTTCTTCAGAAGCGCTCATCGTTTATCCAAGCTGCACCAAAGCCTTCTGGAGACCGCTCAGAGTTTCGGTTGGCACTTAGAAGCGTGGTCAGTCTTCTCCAATCATTATCATTTCGTTGGGCACAGTCCTCCGGATGTCACCGATGCGCAGGCTCTGTCGATCATGCTCAAGATGCTTCACGTCAAGACTGCAGCTCTGGCGAACAAGCAGGACGGAACCATTGGGCGGCAAGTCTGGTTCAATTTCCGGGAAACCAAACTGACCTATCAAAAGTCTTACCTGGCTCGTTTGAACTACACTCATCAAAATGCGGTGAAACACTGTTTGGTGCCTATTGCTTCGCAGTATCCCTGGTGTTCAGCCGGTTGGTTTGAAAGAACAGCATCGCCCGCCCAAGTCCGAACGATCTATCGATTCAAGACCGACCAACTTCAAATCGCAGATGAATTCGAGCCCTCCCCGGATTGGTAAGTCGCGAAGCGTCGTGGAGTGCTGTAGCCCTCTACAGCTTTTCGGCACCCCCCGGAGGGGGATCCCAGCTCCGCTGGCGAGACCAAAGCGGCAGAGGTCTGCCGCACTCCATACCGTCGAGCGCCTCGCGAAGCGTCTTGGGAGTGCTGTAGCCCTCTACAGCTTTTCGACAGCCCCCGGAGGGGGATCCCCCGCTCCGCCCCGCCTTTCTTGCTTGGCTACCCCCGGAGAACGACTAAAAAGACCCATGCATCACCCGCTCCGCCACCCGCTAACCCGCCTCACGCCGCTGCTGCTGCTGCTGCTGCTGTGGGCCACGGCGGCGAGCTCCGCGGCAGCAGTGCCAGAGCCAAACGACGATTCCCTCTTTCTCCGTCGCGTCTACACCAACCACGCCGGTGTCCAGCTTCCCTATCGACTCGCGCTCCCTCACCCGCTCGACACCAAACCATCCTATCCACTGGTGGTTTTCCTCCATGGTGCTGCCGCTCGCGGCAATGACAATCAAGCACCGCTCGAGTGGGGCCCCCGATTGATCTACACCAATAGCCAGACCTCCCGCCAACCCTGTATTCTCGTGGTCCCCCAGTGCCCCAAAGGCGCAGGGTGGGTCGGGGGCTCGGATAAAGGAATCGATGCACTGTCCCAAACGGTGGAACTCGTTCGTGATGTCCTGAGCAAAGACCTCAAGATCGACTCGCACCGACGCTATCTAACGGGGGTCTCCATGGGAGGAATCGGACTCTGGTCCTTCATGTCTCAGTACCCAGGGTTCTTCGCGGCAGGGGTGCCAGTCTGCGCCGCGGGCTCTCCCTCGGCCGTCACGCGTGCAGCCGCCCGGTTCCCCATGTGGGCGTTTCATTCCGACGACGACCACCTGATCCCCGTCCAGTCGGCGCGTGACATGGTGAAAGCCTGGCGCGACCAAGGGGGGGTCGCCCGCTACACCGAATACACCGGTCTCAAGCATAGCTCTTGGAAAAAAGCCTATCTCGAACCCGAGTTGATCCCCTGGCTGTTTCAGCAAGCCACCCCGAAATCTTCCCAACCATGAATCGTCGCAACGAACCCGTGTCTGCCATCACCACGCTCCTCATCGCATGCGTGCTGCTCACGAACACCGCGACCGGTGCCCCAGCCGCCTGGAGCCAGTTCCGTGGAGATCGGGGGTTGGGCACGAGCGAGGGACCGCTTCCCCCCACTCACTTCGGCCCCCAATCGAACCTGCTCTGGCGCCTCGAACTTCCCGCCGGGAATTCCTCGCCGTGCATCCTGGGTCATCGCCTCTTCCTCACCGGATACTCCCAATCGAAACTCGAAACCCTCTGCATCGACCGTCTCAAAGGCACCATCCTTTGGCGTCAAGGTGCCCCCACCACCCAGTTCGAACCTACACATCGGCTAGGCAGCCCCGCGTCCCCAACCCCTTGCACGGACGGTGAACGGGTCTACGTCTACTTCGGATCTTACGGACTGCTCGCCTACGATTTGGATGGCAAAACGCTGTGGCAAAAGCCGCTGCCTGCCCCCGTCGTCGAGTTCGGAACGTCCAGCTCGCCCGTTCTCGTCGGGAACCGAATCGTGCTGATCTGTGACCAGGACGAAGGATCCTATCTGCTGGCCGTCGACAAGTACACCGGCGCGACTGCTTGGCGGGTGGAGCGACCCGATTTTCGCCGCAGCTTCTCAAGCCCCTTCCTCTGGCAAACCTCGAAAGGTGAGGAGTTGGTCGTGCCCGGTTCCATTTGGTTGAAAGGTTACGACCCAGTCCAAGGGACCGAGCTGTGGACCTACACGGGTACCTCCCGGGTCGCCAATACGACACCCGTAGCCGACGGAGACACTCTGATCTACTCCAGCTGGAACCTAGGGGCCGACTCCGGCAACCGCGTGACCATGCCTCCCGCCGAGGAGTTCTTCGCCGCCAACGACAGCAATAAGGACGCAAAGCTCAGCGCAGCCGAGATCCCCGCGGGACCGGTCAAGGAGCGCTTTTCGCAAATGGACGTCAACAAAGATGGACTCGTCGCTCGCTCCGAATGGGACATGATGCGTGACATGTTCGCGAAGGCAAACAACGCGTTGATCGCGATTCGCGCGGGAGGCAAAGGCGATATCACCGAGTCCCATCTCCTCTGGAAAAGCACCCGAAGCTTGCCCTACGTCTCCTCCCCGCTCGTGCACCAGGGCCGCGTGTTCACCATCAAAAGCGGCGGGTTGGCCTCCTGTTATGAGCTCAAGACCGGACGGGTTCTTTACCAGGACGAGCGAGTCGGGGTGGTGGGCGATTACTATTCATCGGCAGTCGCCGCCGGAGACCGCGTCTACCTCGGATCCCAGTCCGGTACGATGTTGGTGATCCGACTCGGTGACACTCTGGACGTGCTCGCCCGAAATGATCTGAGGGAACCCATCATGGCCACACCCGCGATCGTGGATGGCCGGCTCTATGTTCGCGCCGGACAAACGCTGTTGGCATTCGGGGAGCGCGAGCGATAGGCCTTACCCTAGGAAGGAGCATGACAACCACAGATTTCGCGGATCGCACGGATGCAGAACCAAACTCCGGCTGCAATAGGTGGCGGCTATCCTCACCTCGAAGTTGTCGGCAGTGAACTCCACAGATTTATTTACATCCGTGTCATCCGTGTCATCCGTGGTTACTCCATTCCCGGGTTTAGACTAAGGGAACAGCTCCATCAGCGCATCAGCAAAGAGCCCCATCCCTTGCGCATCCGGGTGGTTGATGGAGTTCAACATGAGCGTCGTGTAGGGAATCCCCTGACGCCAGAGCCGACCGTATCGCTTGGATCCCTCCGCGATCGCAACGCCATGAGCGGCGCCAAATTGCCGCAGCCCCGCGACATAGGGTCGGGGATCCGAATCGATATCCGTCTCCCGAGTCAGCCCCATCCAATCAGGTCGAACGTAGTGCGGCGTTAAAATGATCCACTCCGCCTGGATTCCGCGAAAATCGGCGAGCAGCTTCGAGTAGCGCTCCTCGACTTGCTGAGGACTGAGTCCGGCATCGTTGACGAACTCGGACACGATCAAATCGGGCTTTGCGCCCAGTACCTGCTCACGATAGTTGTGCGGACTCCCGGGAGGCTCGGCCAGATAGCTGGCTGTGTTCCGTCCGCCCCAGGCTTCCGAAATCAGCTCGAACTTCGCTCCCGGAAAGCGCTGCTGCAATCGGGCCAGGAACTGGTTCTGCCAGCGTTCTCGGGCAGGGTCGGGGAGATAGCCTCCGTCGGTCACGCTGTCGCCCCAAGCGAGAATTCGGACGGACTTGCCCGTCCTGATCTTCCGCATGGTGTTGGGCAGAAGCTGCTCCGCGATGGAGGAGACCGGCTTGGGAGCCTCCGGATAATTTGCCTCCAGAACCGGCAACAGGTGCTTCGGCTCCAGCCTTTCAACCCGCCCCGGCAACCAGATGTTCGCCAAAGCCCGTTCCCCCGGTTGTGCGGACTTCGCCTTGGGTGCCGCGGCTCTTGGCTCGCCCAAACGCAACTCCACCTTCTGATCGCGCGTCAAGATCAGCGCGTGCAGTCGAAGCGGGTAATAGCGATAGCTGGCATAAACGGGCTGGTTGGTTCCGATTCGGCCGCCCTCCGCTCGACCCACGGTTCCCCAATCCAGGTCCGCTTCATAGTCCTGGCCCATCTGCAGCACCTCGCCCGCGTTTCCGGCAGCGGTGCGCACAACCAAGCTCTCTCGGTCGAGCAGATAAGGGGTAGTGGTTTCCTGAGCGCGCAGAGCGTTCAAAGGACGGCCCTTCACCCAACCCGCCGTCCGAGGGTTGAAGCGGGGCAGGGACGCGTGGGCCTCGGCTTGGACTTCTACGGCTTCCGGCTTGGGAACGCTCACCACAACTTCCACGGCAACACCGGGGCCGCCCGGATCCGCAGGGATGAGCACTCGAACTTGCCATTCCCCAACCAACGTCAATTTCGCCGGGGAAGGGACCGCTCCCGAGAGGAGCAGCGTTGGAAACAGCAACAGCAGTAAGTGCAGCCGTATCACAACCTAGTCCGGGTCATGAACGGGACAGCAAGGCAGCGCTTTCCTCATCCAATAACAAAGTCGCCTGAGGCTGGAGGCGCAGGGCCGATGCAGGACATTGCGAACCCACCGGACCTTCGAGCATCGCTTTGACTGCCTTCGCCTTTCGCCTCTCCGGAGAAATGCAGATGATCCTACGCGCCGAGCACAGAGCCGAGATGGTCAAGGTCAGCGCATACTGAGGCACCGCTTCCAGGCTGGGGAAATGTCCCTCTCCCACCTGCTGCATCCGGCAGGCATGGTCGAGCTGAACTATCTTGACCCGAAGCGGATCGTTCAGATCAGCCACCGGCGGATCGTTGAAAGCAATGTGTCCGTTTTCTCCCACGCCCATGCAGCAAAGATCAATCGATTGGGCGGCTAACAACCGGCTATAGCGTTCACATTCCTTGATCGGCTCGGGAGCATCGCCCACGAGATAGTTGAAGACCTTGGGCTTCACCCGACTCTCCACCCGCTCCTTCATGTAGCGGCGGAAACTTGCCGAGTGATTGGCATCCAGTCCGAGATACTCGTCCATGTGAAACAGAGTCACCCGGGACCAGTCGATCCCACCGAGATCCACCAGGTCTCCCAGAAACTGAATCTGTGAGTTGCCTGTGGCCAAAATCACGGCGGCCTGACCCTGCCGGGCAAGCACGGCCGTGAGGTGCTCGTGCGCCATCCGAGCCGCATCACGCCCTAAAGCGGGCCGATCCGGGTAGACACGAACCGGAAGGGAATCCACTTGGAAGCTTCGAACCGCATTTTCAACGGGGCTGGTCATCACAGAGCTCGGCATAAAATCAGGTTTAGATGATTCGATTTCCAGTTTCCTAGCAGGTTGGCAGGCCGGTAGGCGATGCTTTTTTTGAGCCAGCGCGGTCAAGCCTTCTGCTGGCTGAGCAACTGCGCCATACAATCGCTCAGTTCCTGGATGCTCGCAGGTTTATGCAGCACCTGGCGAATGCCCACACCCCGAGCCCGCTGCATCAACTCCTCGGTGATGTGACCCGACGACAGCACAATGGGTATGCCAGGACGCACCTTCCATACCGCATCAGCAAACTCCAGTCCGGATGTGCCCGGCATGTTCAGATCGGTGATCACCAAATCGTAAGAATCCGGGTTCTGCCGCAGCGCCTTCAGGGCATCAGCCTGGCGGGTATGGGTCTCAGCCTGATAGCCCAAATGCCGGAGCATCCGGGTCGCGATTTCGGCCAGGGACGCCTCGTCATCCACAAACAACACCCGCTCCCCGCGACCCTGCACCACCCCTGGAATGTTCCGGGCGGCCTGGTCAGGCAACAGCTCGACTGCCGGGAGGTAAATGTGAAACGTGGTGCCTCGCTGCGGTTGGCTGCTGACTCGGATGATGCCATCATGTGACTCCACAATCCCATGCACCACCGCCAAGCCCAGCCCGGTGCCCTTGCCTGGACCCTTGGTGGTGAAGAACGGATCAAAGATCCGTTCCATCGTGGCGGCGTCCATCCCATGTCCAGTGTCCGTCACCGAGAGACAAGCGTAGCGCCCCGGACGAAGCTGGCCTTCAGACTGAGTTTCACGCGCCGGCACGATCAGATTTTGTAGTCGAATCTCGATCCGCCCGCGATCCCTGTCCAAGGCATGCCAGGCGTTGGTGCAGAGGTTCAGCAGCACCTGATGAATCTGCGTCGCATCCGCCAACACTCGCGGAGCGTCAGGGCTGATGACCTGCGTTAGCTCCACACTGGCCGGCAAGGTTGCCCGCAGCATGCTCGACACTTCCGCAACTATGGACCCCAACTCCACCACCTCGCGCTGCGGATCCTGCTGTCGGCTGAAAGAAAGAATCTGCTTCACCAGAGCCTTGGCCCGATTGCCAGCCTGCTCGATGGCGGCTATCGCCTCCCGTGCCGGATGGTTTCTATCCAGATCCAACTGCGCCAAGTAAGTATTCCCGAGAATCGAACTCAGCAGATTGTTAAAATCGTGGGCGATGCCGCCGGCCAAGGTGCCGATCGCTTCCATCTTTTGAATGTGCCGCACCTGGCTCTCGAGCAGCTTGCGCTCGGTGATGTCCTGACAGGTGCCCTCCAACCCGATGACCGTACCCCCGGAGTCGACGACCGCGCGACCGCGCGCCTGCATCGATCGCTGCTCGCCGTTGGGAAGCAACACCCGATACTCATGGCAGAAGGGTTGTTGGTCGGCCATCGAGGCCCGAATCGACGCCAGCACCATAGCTCGATCCTCTTCATGGATCGAAGAGGCATAGGTTTCGAAGGTCGGCTCAAAACGGTCCGGATCGCGCCCAAAAATGCGAAACAACTCCCGCGACCAGGAAACCTTGTCAGTCTGGGCGTTCCAATAGAAGCTACCTACATGGGCGATGGCCTGGGCCTCCTGAAGCAGCCGTTTGCTCTCCCGCTGCGCCTCTTCGTTTCGCCGATACTCGATGGCGATACTAGCCAGATTGGCGGTATGAGCGAGATCCTGCAATTCAGCCGCTGTGGGAGAGACCGAGGTTCGATGAAACACACTAAAAGTTCCCAGAACACAGCCGGTCGAGGAGAGAATGGGGTAAGCCCAACAGCCTCGCAGTCCCGCACGAAGGAAGAGAGCCACATAAGGCTCGCAGTGCGGGTGCTTTTCGATGTCGGAGGCCAAAACTGGCTCCTTGCGTGCCGCGGCCTGCCCGCAAATCCCAGCCGTCAAACTGATCTCCAACCCCTGCAGCGCGTCGCGGAAAAAGGGAGGCAATTGTCCCGAAGCAATGCACGACAGTCTTCGGCCGGGAGCATCCGCCACCATAACGCAGCAGCGCCAGCTTTCGTGATCGCCTTCAACCACATCGATGACTTGGCCCAAGACCACCGAGAGTTCCGACCCCTTCGCCAGCAGCTCCAAGGCTTTCGCTTGCAGCTGGTCGCGTCGTTCCACCCGTTTTCGATCCGTAATGTCAAAGGCCGTTCCATGCATCGTCACCGGACGGCCCGCCGCATTACGGACCACTTCGCCTCGGCAATGGAGGCAACGTACCTCCCCGGTGGGTCGAACTATCCGACACTCCAGATCGTAAGGGGCATCAGCGTCCAAGCTAGCCTGGACGGCTTTCAACACTCGATCCCGGTCATCCGGATGCAGGGCGGCGACGACGCGGTCGTGACAAGGGTTGATCTGCCCCGGCTCGTAGCCAAAGAGCCGGTAATTCTCGTCGGACCACAGGTTCGCCCCGCTGGCCACGTCCCATTCCCAGCTGCCAATGCAGGCGATGCGCTGCGCCTCGCTTAGACGGGACCCCTCCTTCGCCAAAGCCGCGAGCGCTCGACGGTGGGCGCGACGGAGCCAAAAGTAACCCCCCGCCACCAGAAGAAGAGCCAGGCCCAAAGCAATCGACAACGCCGTCACGACCGACAGCGTTTTTGCCAGCGGCCAAGGCGGAGGAGCGATGAGGCGGATATCGCTTGGTCCAGTCACCAGTAACCGGGATACCGGGCTTGACTCCCCGGGAGGGATTTCCATGTAGAGGATGCCCGTAAGCCCAATGCGGCTGCCCGTGGCCGGCACCTGATTGCCCGCGGAGGGATATTTAAGCCGCGCCTGAAACGAATAGTCATCGGCAACCAGCAGCAGGAGATCCCCCTGCCCGGTGCGGGTTGCTCCTGCCACATCCGCGGTGACCGAACCCAAAGTTCCGAAGTTCCGCCAATCCGCAAGGTCCCCTTGGCTCAGAATTCGCGGCGTTTGCCGTCCCGCGGAGGTCGAGGAAAGCTTCCGGGCCGGATTCAGCCATCTCACCATCCCATCCTGCACTGTGAACCCGACCATCTCGACAGCATCACCCACCGCCGGCACGGAGCTCTGCTTCAATCTCACTCGAAGGCCGAGACCTTCAGCACCCACCCAGAGGTTGTCGTCGATGGCCGCGTTCAGCACCCCCTTGATGCGCACCAGTCGGCCGGGCTGGGGAGCTGTATTGGTTACCACGTCCGAGAGTGTGGTGAGGGCCAGTCCCTCAATCACCTCCGTTGAGGGACGAAGCACACGAAGATCCCGAGCATAGTTGAGGGACAGGAACCGGACTGTGCTTTTGCGGTCCAGGCTGATCATCCTACCCAAGGAGCCCTGGCATTCCACCTCGGCAAACAGCAGCTGTTGGAGTGCCTCGAGGTCCAATCCATGAAAGAAGACCTCCAGCTCATGTCCATCCTGGGTCAGAAGCACACGATTGTTCCCGTCCACGATGGTCGCACTCTTGACCAGCCCGCGCACACGTATCCGACGTGCATCATGCTCATTCTGATCCAAATCCCGAATCGCCACCAACCGACCCTCGGGCAAAGGAACCTTCCCCCAAGTTTTGACGGATCTGGCCCGAATATAGGGTCGATAAGCCATTGCGGTGAAACCTTCCACTTCCACCACATCCCCAGGCTGAGGCCAGGTCGAAGGCTGCGGCGAATCGCAATAAATCGCCGCGTCAGGACCCTCGACGTAGAACCCAAACCAGCCAGGCCGCGCGAAATTCACGGTGCCCACTACCCTCACGAGATGAGCCTTGCGGGCTTCGACTTCGGAGAGAGCCTTCAGCGCGGCGATCGAGTTGGTCCCCTGATGCGCCTCAGGCACGGTTTCGCTCAGGGCTTCAGCGGCTTGAACAGAGAGTCGGGAACCCAACCCCCCGGCCAAAGTGACCATGATCAGGGCCAAGGAAAGAGCCCACGATAGGGATCGAATTCCGCCCCTGCTCCAGAGGGAGAGGGTGTGCAAGCTCATCAACTTCCGTATGGGGGGAATGCTGATACCATGCATCTGGAAGAGTTATGTAGCGAAAACCATAGCGCCGTGACTATGCAAATCTTGATAAAATCACAGCGGAATCAGCCCTGGCCTCTGCCTCTAGCTGTTTCCTCCCGCCTCGGCAGCCCCCCGAGCCGCCGCCTGGAGCCGCTGCCGTTCAGCAACCTTCGCGAACGGATAGTAGACCGCCATCGCAATCAGCAAGGACACCACCCCCCAAACCGCAGCCCTCCAATCGCCATTGGTAACCAGGTAGTGGCCGATAATGGGCGGGGTGGTCCACGGCACGTTTACGAAGGGTTTCTGAATGATATTCCAGCTCATCAACAGGTAGGTGCCTGCCGTGAGAATCAACGCGTTGAGCACGTAAGGCACCATGAAGATCGGATTAAGCACGATGGGAAAGCCGAAGAAGATGGGCTCGTTGATTTGAAACACCTGGGTGGGCAGAGAAAGCCGGCTGACCTTGCGAAAGCTCGGCTCTTTGGAGTTCATCATGATCAGCGCCAGGGCCAGAGTAGCCCCCGTGCCTCCCACGTTCACAAAGGTGGTGAAGAAGCCCAAGGCCGTTATGTAGGGCAAGGGCTGCCCTTGGGCGGTGGCCTCCACATTCGAGGCCAGATATTGAAGAAAGATGGGAGCGACGATCGCATCCATGGTGTTATCGCCATTGATCCCTACCGACCACAAAAGGGTCACCAAAAAGGCATACACCAGGATGCCCGGTAAAGTGTTCAGGGCGAAGAGTAAGGGGGTGAACGCCGTCTGCACCCACTGATTGATGTCCACCCCCAGCCCGAAACGAATCAGCCAGAAGACCACCACCAAGAAACACATCGGGATCAACGACAGAAAGGACTCGTAGACCACGGGCGGGACATTCTCGGGCATCTTGATGACCAGGTTTCGGTCGGAGAAAAACTTCTGAACCCGAACCGAGATCAGCGCGATGAGGATCGCCGTGAACAAGCCTTTGGATCCCAGCCCATCCATGACCAAGGATTGCCCTTTGGTCTCCAGCTGGAGCATGAGGAAGATTAGCGTGGCCATGGAGGCGCTGACCATCGGCTCCTGCTGGAGCCGCTTCCCAAAATCATAGGCGATGGCGAAGCAGACAAAGACTCCGAGCAAACCAAACGTCGCTGTTACCGGAATCTGCAGGATGGGCAAATAGGGCTCCACCCACTTGTCCCAACCCGAAACCGGCAGAAAGGAGATCACCATGAACAGACCGCCGATAATGGTCAGTGGCACGATCGCCACCATACCTGCTCGGATCGCCGACAGATACAGATTGTCGCTGAGGGCGTTCAGCGGCGGCACCACGTGCTTGTTCAAAAACCCAATCGCAGAACTCATGTGTTCATGGAGGACCAGGACAAAGTCAGGAATTTGGCTGTCGACGGGACCAGCTCAGCAGTGCGTCCCGATTCTCATAAATCTTCTCGAACGCGCGCGCGATGTCCTCCATGTCCCTGCGGCTGCCCAAGAAGGCGCGCTGCTCAATCCAGATCCCCTGCCGCTCACAGATCAGATCGCTGTTCGGGCAGTCCGTCTTCCGATAGTTGAGTTTCGACCGGACCCCGTTCAGGTAAGGTCCAAAGGCCTTGTTGCGGAACATCGGCTGCCGATGCAGGGAGATGGCGTAGCCGGCCGAGCAGGGCACCCCTTCAGCCTTGAGGGCCTGCACGACGGCCGAGCGCGGGGCCCCAAAGACCTCGCCATCCAGCCTGAGCATGAAGAGATGATAGCTATGGCGGGTGCAGCTCGCCGGCCGGTGTTGGGGGTGCACCCCGGGAATCCGGCTAATGCGACCGGCAAGCCACTGTCCGTTGCGATCTCGGGTCTCAGTCTGATCCTCCAGCCGCTCAAGCTGGCTGTTCAGCACCGCACCTTGCAGCTCTCCCAAACGATAGTTCGCGGCCAGAAGATGATGCTCATACCACCTGCCCGAAGGAATCCGACCGCAGTTGTGCAGAGAACGACAGACTTCCGCCATGGCATCGTCGTTCGTCGTGATAATGCCCCCTTCTCCCGACGTCAGATTCTTGCTGGACTGAAAGGAGAAAGACCCCAGTGCGCCAAGCGAGCCAGCAGGTTTGTTCCGATAACTGGCTCCGTGCGCATGCGCAGCGTCCTCGATTAGAATGAGCCGATGCTTCTTGGCTATCCGCGCCAAGGCGTTCATCTCGGCCGGCTGCCCGGCGAAATGCACCGCAATGATGGCGCGCGTGCGGCGCGTGACCACCGCCTCCACCGACCGGGGATCCAGGTTGAAAGTGTTGAGATCGATATCGGCAAAAACCGGAACGGCGTTGGCTTCGATGACGGCCGACGCCGACGCGTAAAAGGTGTAAGTCGGAACGATGACCTCATCCTCGGCCTGAAGGCCTGCCGCCATTAAGCCTAGGCGCAGAGACACTGTTCCGTTCACCACTCCGATGCCATGCCGGCAGCCATGCATGGCCGCAAAATCACTCTCAAAATCGGCCACCTCCGCCCCATCCAGCTTGCCCCACTTGCCGCTGCGCAGGCAGCGGAGGAGGCGCTGTTCGTCGGCGCGGCCGAAGATGGGCCAGCGAGTGAAGGGTCGTCGGCGCAACGGGGCACCACCTAAAAGAGCCAGTTTACCAGGAACGCTCATGTGTTTTGCCGATGCTACGAGGGGAAAAGCCGCTGAGCAACCGCGAAAGCCGAAGGGGGGTTAGGAGCGGGTGAGATCCGAGTCACCCGCCACGTGACGGGTTAGGGAGGAACATGGGGAGCCACACGGTGGGGACTTTCCAGGTGAAAATCGCCACTACCCTTTTCAACGTCTTTGAGGAGCACGAACGCCCTTTGGACCGCGGTGGCACGACCTAAGCATTACCCACAAGTTCTTCGACCAAATGTTAGAATCCCAAAGGGATTCCGGCTCAAAGCCCAGGGTTGGCGCGACGCAGGAGCGCCTACCCTGGGTTAGTCGTGGTTTTCTCACAACCCCAT
>JAEUHE010000098.1 GCA_016793885.1 Verrucomicrobiales bacterium | reverse complement strand
GATGGGGTTGTGGATTCTATGGCGTTTTCCCCAGGGTAGCTCGTTCCTCCCAACCCTGGGCTTTGAGGCGCAATCCCGTTGGGATAGGGAGGAAGCCCTCCGAACTTGTGGGTAATGCTCAGAGAGGTCTACCGCACTCCAAAGCGGCAATCGCGTCGCGAAGCATATGGAGTGCTGTAGCCCTCTACAGCTTTTCGGGCACCCCGGAGGGGGATCCCAGCTCCGCTGAGGGGACCAAAGCGGTAGAGGTCTACCGCACTCCAAAGCGACTAGCGCTTCGCGAAGCGTCCAGAAATCGCCCACTCCGCCTCGACTCACGTTGTTCCCAACAAGACCTCGAGATACTTTAGGTCTTCGGGAACGGTGACCTTTGGATTGGGCGCGCGTGAAGCAACCAGATGAACCGTCTGCCCGATCAGCTCGCAGGCGGCGGTGTCGTCGGTGACTTGCAGGCCTCTTTCTCGGACCTCGAGCAATGCTCGACGGATGATCTCAACCTGGAACGTCTGTGGTGTCTGTACCGACCACAGTTTGGAGCGGTCCAGGTGCTTGCTGATGGTTCGGCCATCGGCCGATTCCTTCATGGTGTCAGTTACCGGTTGGGCGGCAACCGCCGCGCCATGCTCCTCCGCGGCGCGCAGGCAGGCGGTAATGAGTTCCGCTGACACACAGGGGCGGGCTCCGTCATGGATCGCCACAATCTGGCAATCTTCGCGAACAGCCTCGATGCCATTCCAGACCGAGTCTTGCCGCTCGGCTCCTCCCGGCACGATGCGATAAGGCTTCTTCAGGCGAAGGCTTTTGGCCAATTCGTGGAATGCCATCTCCAGTGAGCCTCGCACCACCAAGACCACCTCAGCGATCCCGGGATGTTGGTCGAAGCGCTGCCAGGTATGACCTACAATGGGCACGCCACCCACCTCCAGAAAGAGTTTATCCCGTTCGGGACCGAAGCGGGTGCCGCGTCCGGCGGCGACAATGACGGCGGAATTCATGAGTCTAAGAAGTGGTGGCGGGCCGCCAGTCCAGCACATTGAGCTGCACATGGGTGTGCCCGTTGTATTCGTTGAGCTTGGGGACGAAGGCGAGATCGAACGTGCCTACGGGAAGCGGAGAGTCCCCGGCTCCCCACCAGATGGCCTCCACGGCCGGTCCCGGGCCCTGATTGACCCAAAACTTGGCGTGCTTTTTCTCCGCGCCGATTCGCTGCAGAGGCCGGTGGTGACGCAGGCCCCGCGCGAAAACCTGCACCGCCGGATTGCCCATGCCGGTCTGCTGTAGCCGGTGCAGTTCTTCAATACGCTGGATGGACAGATCGCGCGCCGTGACCTCCGCGTCGAGACGAAGCCGAGGCTGCAGTTGCTCGGCCGTCAAGGACTGGCGGGCGATGTCGTTGAGACGCCGACGAAGTTCGTTGACCTTTCCAGGCTCCACGCTCAGGCCCGCCGCCATCGCGTGTCCGCCATGACGAATGAGCAGGTCGTCGCATTGGCGGAGGGCCGAGGCCAGATCAAACCCGTCGATGCTCCGCCCTGACCCGCGCCATTCATGACCATCTCCGCCCAGGATGATCGCGGGACGGTAGAACTCCTGACACACCCGAGAGGCCACGATGCCTACCACGCCGATGTGCCACATCAACTGGCCCTCCACGATCACCAAATCGTGCTCCGGCTGGAATCGGGAGCGGATTCCGCTAAGCACCTCCTCGGCGATGGACCGTTCGATATTCTGGCGTTCCCGATTGCATTCATCCAGGGTTTTGGCGAGGGGCAGAGCGTGAGCGAGGTCAGGAGAGAGCAGTAGGTTCAGGGATTCCATCGCGTTCTCGAGCCGCCCGGCGGCGTTCAGACGGGGAGCTAGCTGGAAACCCACCTCGTAGCCCTGAATCCGGCCTTCGATTTGCGCGACTTGCTTCAGGGCCAGTAGTCCCGGGCGCTGCGTCACGTTCAGACGTTCGAGTCCAGCGGTGACGAAGATGCGGTTTTCACCGATCAAAGGAACCAGGTCAGCGATCGTGCCCAACGCAACGAGATCCAAGTAGGATTTGAGATCGAGGTTCAACGCGCCCGGCAGGTTCAGCTCGCGGGCACGCTTGAGCAGGCCGTGCGCCAGTTTGAAGGCCAGACCGACGGAGCACAGCTCCTTGAAATGCGGCGGGTCGACTGACAGCTGCGGGTTGACCAGAGCGACCGCCTGGGGCGCAGGACTCGACACTTGGTGATGATCGAGGACAATCACATCGACGCCCTTGCCGCGGAGCCACTCGATGGACTGAACCGCAGTCGATCCGCAGTCCACCGCCAGGATCAGCGAGGTGTCGAAGCGGGCGATGCAGTTCTCCACCCCCGATTGGCTGAGTCCGTAGCCTTCCTCCAGCCGGTGCGGAAGATAGCAGTGCGCTTGGAAACCGAGACTGGTGAGAAACTCGAACAGCAGGGTCGTGGAGGTCACGCCATCGACATCGTAATCGCCGAAGATCACGAGCGACTCCTGATTGGCACGGGCGGCTAGCAAGCGATCCACCGCCTGACCCAAGTTGGGAATCAAGAAAGGGTCGGCCAAGCTTTTGAGTCGGGGGTCAAGAAAGGTACGAATCGGCTCCGCCTCGCGGAAGCCTCGATTCACCAGGCATTGAGCCAGGAGCTCGGAGATGCCGAGCTGCCTGGACAGAGTGCCGGCGAGCTCGGGCTGCGGGGTCGCGCTGATCCAGCGATACCTCATGAGACTGCCCACGTGGATCGCGCCGGGCGGAAGGAGCAGCCTTTCAGCCCGAGAAGAACCGCCCCGGACCGCAAACCAGTCCCCCGTCGGCTGGAACTAAAGTCGAATCGTTGCACCTCTCGACCTTAGCCAAGTGATGGAACCAGCACAATGAGAGTTCTGCGTGCCACGAGTGAGCTGAGACTTGGGTGAGATTCGGGATAATCTACATCCAGAGGTCTTCATCCGGGGGTAACCATCCTCGTGCAACGGAGCCTGAGACCCTTGTGGGATCAACGAGATTAGGATTCTAAGCTCAATCGAATCGATCTTGGACCAAGTGGCCTGCTACCTTGGCGACGTTCCCCTTCCAAGCCGCCCCTGGAAATAGTCAAACCCTGCCTGTTTGCTTGGGTCACTCCCTCCGTTCCTTGACTCTCCCGCCGGTTTCAAGAACTATTCCACCCTTATGGCCGAGCCCAAGTCGAATGAGTTAATGGAACGAATCGTTTCTCTGTGTAAACGTCGTGGATTTGTTTTTCAGTCTTCCGAGATCTATGGCGGCATCCAGGGTTTTTGGGACTACGGCCCCTTGGGGGCGGAACTGAAGCGGAACGTCAAGGAGCTCTGGTGGCAAACGATGACTCGGCTGCGCGAAGATGTCGTCGGGTTGGAGGCAACCATCATCATGCACCCGCAAATCTGGCGGGCTTCCGGTCATGTCGACACCTTCAGCGATCCCATGAGCACATGCCGTCAGTGCAAGAAGCTCTTGCGCTCCGATCAGGTGGGGGAAATGTTGACGGAAAGCCCCTGGGCTCAGGCGCTCTGGGAATTGTTTCCCGATGGCGTGATCGATGTCGAAAAGCTGCGCATGTGGTCCAAGGGCAAGGGGCTTCGCTTGGCCCCGGGTGCCGCTTTGATTCGGCGTCCCGACCAGACTCTCGCAGGCATCGCCGAGCACCTGCAGAAAACCGGGCCCGTGAAAGTTGAGCGCACGGTCATCTGCCAATATGTGTCGGCGGAGACCATCGACCCGGCCAACCTGCCTTTGCCGTGCCCGCATTGCGGCGGCGATCTGACGGCTCCCCGGGCGTTCAACCTGATGTTCAAGACCTATGTGGGTCCGGTGGCCGATGAGGAGAATGTCGCCTATCTCCGTCCCGAAACGGCCCAAGCGATCTTCGCCCAGTTCAAGAACGTCCTGGAAACGTCCCGTCAGACGGTGCCCTTCGGCATCGCGCAGATCGGCAAAGCCTTTCGAAACGAGGTTACTCCGCGCAATTTCACGTTCCGGTCCCGAGAGTTCGAGCAGATGGAACTGGAGTTCTTTATTCGCCCGGATGAAGCCGTCGAGGCCTTGGCTGGCCAGGTGGCGAAGGCGGCGGATGGAGATTGGCAAAACGAGCCGCAGCTCAATTGGGGTTGGGAGGTCTGGCACAAGTATTGGGTGGAGCAGCGCATGCGGTTCTATGAATACATCGGGCTGCCGCGCACAACTCTCGAGGAATACTGGCAGAAGCCCGATGAGCTGGCT
The DNA here is from genome assembly GCA_016793885.1 of Verrucomicrobiales bacterium. Lineage (NCBI taxonomy): Bacteria > Pseudomonadati > Verrucomicrobiota > Verrucomicrobiia > Verrucomicrobiales > Verrucomicrobiales bacterium. Next base: position 6,252 of record JAEUHE010000098.1, on the reverse strand, counting down.
CACTACGCCCGCGCCACTGTGGATATTCTCTTCAAATTCCCCTTTGGAACCCAGGAACTCGAGGGAATTGCCGCCCGTGGCGACTTCGATCTGTCTCAGCATCAGCGCTTCGCCGGAAAGTCCATGGAAGTCTTCGAGGAAGATCTCAAGAATGCCTGGGCCAAGCTGGACGATGCCGCCAAGGCGGCGATTCTTCAAAAGACGACTGCCAGCCGTTTGGCGGCCCTGATCAAGAAGGGAGTCGCACCGGCCGAGGCGCAGACCCAGGCCGATGCCGAGGCGAAGGCCTTCGTGGAGCGCTTGTCCAGGGGCAGCTATGTGCCGCATGTGATCGAACCGTCGGCCGGCGCTGATCGTTTGATTCTCGCCTTGCTCTGTCATGCTTACCAGGAAGAGACGGTGACCGATGACAAAGGCAAGAGCGAGGTGCGCACCGTCATGCGGTTTCACCCGCGGGTGGCACCCGTCAAGGTGGGCGTGTTCCCCTTGCTCAAGAACAAGCCGGAACTCGTCAAGAAAGCCACCGAGGTTCGCGACCTGCTGCGAACTCATATGAATGTGTTCTACGACGATGGTGGCGCGATCGGCCGACGCTACCGACGTCAGGACGAAGCCGGAACCCCGTTCGGGGTCACGATCGACTTTGGAACCTTAGGGGAGCCACCTGAGCTGAAGGACACGGTGACCCTGCGTCATCGTGATTCCATGAAGCAGGAGCGGATCGCCATCAGCGAACTCCTGGCGAGGATCCTTCCTGAAATCCGATAACCTGGGGAAGTGGGACGATCTCACAGGCTCCACGAAATAATTAGTCTCGTCCGATAAACTGCAACACGGCATCCTTGACCTATGAACGCCTTCATCTACGCCGCTGGACGTGCGACGCGTCTCGGCCCGGCCGCCCAGAATCGCCCCAAACTCTTGATCGAGTTTGGCGGCCGCAGCCTGCTGGAATGGCATGTCATTCGCCTCCGGGAAGTGGGTGTGGACCGCATTCGGGTTATCACCGGTTTTCTACGGCCGATGATGCAAGCGGCCATCTTCGAATTGGCGGCCCGCTACAGCGTGGATATCGAGGAGATCTACAACCCTGACTTCCAGGAAGGCAGCGTTCTCAGCATGGCTGTGTCCCTGCCTCAGGTCGAGGCCTCCGGTCCCAGCGCGCTGTTATTGGACGGGGATGTGCTCTACGGACGGGAGATGTTGGCTAGGCTGATCAGCTCGCCGCACCGCACTGCTCTGCTGGTTGATCGGGGTTACTCGGCGGCGGATGACGATCCGGTGCTGGTCCCGATCAATGCGGGACGCCCCTTCGATTTCGTCAAGCGCTGGCGGGGCGAGGCGGATCAGCTCGGCGAGTCGATTGGATTTTTCAAAGTGGCTCAGGAGGATATTGCGGCCCTGGTCGCTGAGACCCGTTCCCGGGAGTCCGGCGCTGGCCGGATGGATTCGTACGATGAGGTGATTCGCGCGATGGTCCGGAACGGCTTGTTTGGCCACGAGGATGTGACCGGGTTGCCTTGGACAGAGATTGATTTTCCGGAGGATGTCCGCTTCGCCAACGAGAAGGTGCTGCCGGCTTTGTTGGATTCCGCCGCTCCGATCAAACGTTGATTCTTCCTCCTAGGTCGCCGGTCTCAGCAGTCCCCGGGGCTGGTGAGGGCGCTTGAGGGTTCTCGTTCCATGATCGATTCCATTCTAAAGATCGCCGCCGAGGCCGGAACTGAGGTGCTGAAGCACTACGGTCGCGTGACGGCGAGCGCCAAAGCGGATCAGTCGCCGCTCACGGCGGCCGATCTGGCGTCTCATGAGCTGCTCGCTCGGGAGTTGTGCCGTCTGGATCCCTCCTATCCGGTCCTTTCTGAGGAATCGGAAGCCATCGACTATTCCACTCGCCAGGCCTGGAGCCGCTTTTGGCTGATTGATCCTCTCGATGGCACCAAGGAATTCTTGAAGCAGTCGGGAGAGTTTACGATCAACATCGCCCTGATTGACCAGGGTGTTCCGGTCCTCGGAGTGGTTTATGCCCCGGTGCTGGAGCAGTGGTATTGGGCGGAGCGAGGGGGAAAGGCGCTGAAGCGGTGCGGTCGTGCGCTTCCGGTGGAGATCCGAGTCCGAATACCCGACCCTGACCGTCTGACCATCGTGGCCAGCCGAGACCACGCCGGGCCTCAGGTGGCGGAGTTGCTCGCTCGGTTTCCGAAAGCCCAAACCTCGAGCATGGGAAGTTCGCTCAAATTCTGCCTGGTGGCGGAAGGGGCAGCCGACGTTTACCTTCGAGACATCCCGACCATGGAATGGGACACGGGAGCAGCTCAGTGTGTCGTGGAGGCGGCCGGGGGGATGGTGGCTGACTTGGACGGAGTGCCCTTGTCCTACAACAAACCTCAGCTTCGCAATCCTTCGCTCATCACCCTAGGGGATCCTCGATTCCGCTGGCGGTGAGTTGGGCAGCTTTCGCAGTTTCAGGGAACTGGCGTCGAAAAGCCCACGCCCGGTGGCACCTCTAAACTCACAAATGAATTCCACTTCGGCCGGCCCTAGGGTTTCAAAGCCATAGCGCAACGGAACCCACGTTTCTGAGGTGGCCAACGGCCCCGCCTCCCGCTCGCCCGAAATTCTCAGGATCACCCCGCTGTTCGTCGCGCCGGCCACGAGACCCTCCACCCGGCCCAAGCCACTGAACTCATACTTGCCACCGTCCAGAAAAATGCTTCTGCGCCACGACCCGGCGACCCAGGTGCTCTGGACTTGAACCTCGAGTAGTCTTTTTTCCCCCTCATTGATGGTTTGGCCGGTGACGGGTGAGTTTGCCGATTCACGGAACTTCCAGCCTCGGAGGCGATACGGGACGTCTGGTTCCAGTGCCAGGGGCACCTCCCGATTCGCCAGTTGGGAGCGAACCTCGGCTGTCCGGCGGGTGATCCTCGATTTGAAGCCTTCCACGAGAGCCGCATAGCGAAACCGTTCCACCAGTCCAAGTGCGCCGGAGTCGCGGACCTGAGTCGCGAGTTGGTCCACCCGAGCCAGCAGCTTTTGCTCGATGAAGTGATTGGTGAACACCTGCTCCACCCGATCCAGAAATCGCCGGCGACCTTCCGGCAAGCTCAGGAGACCGCGAGCTACCAGTCCATCCCATTTGGGGGTTAATACCTTCGGCGGGGACAGCCCGGCACCGAGGATCTGATCCAGTCCATGGGGCATGAATACCATCCGACCTTGGGAAACATCATGAAAAATCCGAAAGTTATTAGGTCCCAGGCAATAGCCATCCCAGTGTTGGAGGAGCAGTTCGGTGGCCGCGAAGGACAAAAAGCGGTCGACATCCAGGATTCGTTCCAGTGCGGCCATCCGATTCGATGCCCCCTTTTCCCGACAGGCGGCTGCCAGTTGAATCAGGTCCGCTCGGTTGGTTCGATTCTCCCCGGCGTCTGCCTCCAGAGATTTGGTGATGTCATTACCTGATCCCCCGTCGTAGAGGTTCCCTTTGGCCGACGGGAAATGCCGCTTCACGAAACGCTTGTTGTACCCTTCCACCAAAACATAAAGCCCGAGTTCCCGATCGTTCAGGCGAACTTTCGCGTAGCCGACGCGCGCTGTTGGCACCCCTGCGGATTGAAATAATTCTCGGGAAATTCTCTCCGAAAGATACGTGGGATCCTGAATGGAGTTGTTGAGATGGATTTTGTCCAGGCCATGAAAGGTTTGGCCGGGGGCAAACTTGTCGAAGTTGAGCGTCAAGGAAGGTTTGGCGTCCAGGTCCTGATAACTGTAGGAGCCTTTGAGATGGACAGCGACGTTGGTATAAACCCGCCCACCCTCTCGAACCGTGACCCGCACATCCTCCCGTGCCGGCCGCGGTTGACCGGGGACCTGGTGGTATCGGCCGAGAACCTTCATGCCCTCCGGTGGAATGTCCAGTATCAGTCGGTTTACGACGCCTTCCTGGAACACAGAGGCAGTGGGGTCGGACAACGCCGTCGCCGCCCGCCCGACACGTTCCAGTGAGAGAAGAAGAACGAGAACGATCGTGGTCATGAATCCCCTGGAATCGACCCAAGCGCGGATGCGTTGCGGCCGCCGGGCGTCGTGTCGGGTGGTCTCAAAGGATGCGTTCATAGCGGCGATTCCAGCCCTGGCTCGTCCTGGGAGCGCGGACGCTGGTCACACCAGAATAGGACACTTGATCTCGCGTCGGGTTACAAAAATCAAGATCGATCTGGAGTTTCCAACTCGCGCGAGAGGGCCTCGGCTTCCGCTTGTTCCGCCGAGGGATCCAAGAGCGAGTGCTGTCGACGGAACCGCAGATAGACCACGCCACCCACCAGGCTCCAAAAGAGACTTCCGGCGTACACCAGCAAGGACAGTGAAAGCGCGGCCGTGGCATCGATCCCAACTGCTTTGTCACAGAGGAGATACACGAAGAAGTTTTCCCTCATGCCTAACCCGCTGGGAGTGATGGGCATCGCAATGAGAGCGGTGATTACGGGGACGATGAGGGCGGTGAGAAGGGGAGCTAGCGGAATGTTGAGGCCATTCGCCACAACCTGCACGTGCAGGACACAGAGAAGATTCAACACCATGGAGACGGCGAGGGTGCGGCTCACGAACAGGGGTTCCTGTCCAAACCGGCGGCAGGCATCCAGTGACCGCTCCAAGGCAGGCCCCTTGGGAAGACGTCGCAGAAAGTCGCGCGCTCCTTTCCATCCCTTGGTCAGCCCGCTGCGCAGGGAGACCAGCACAAGGCCGCTGCAAGCTGCGGTCATCGCGATGACAACCAGGCAGCTCAGCCGGAGGTAGTGGTGACGAGTGATTAGGTCCCAGTTGGGAACCATGAGGAGACATCCAAAGAGCAGCAGTCCCCAGAGCCCGAGGATCCGGTCGATGAACACGGTGACGACAGCCTCGGTTTTCTTGTGATGGGTATCCCGTGCGGTGTAGATGGCGCGCATCACGTCGCCGCCAGCCGAGCCCAGGAGGAAAGAGTTAAAGAAGTGGCTGACCAGGCTGATTTCGATGGCCCGCGACCAAGGAAGCAGGAGGCCGTGCACACGCAGGACCATTCTCCACCGGGCCACACCGGTCAGCAGGATGCAGCCCATGACGACCAGCGAGGTCAGGAATGCTCCGGGAGTGATGGTGCTCAATGTCTTGGCCAGCCGACCGGGACCCTCGGTCCAGGCAAATTTCCATCGCTCGACTCGGGTCAGCTTCGCCAATTCCGAGGCATCCATGAGCTGGAGGGCTTCGGAATAGAAAATCGCGTGAAACACCCAGGCTAAGAACAATGCGCCGGCCGTGAGTTGCAAGCCGACTTTCAGCCAGGGACGGGTTTTGGGGGCAGGGGATCCACCCGTCTCGTGAGGTGACTGGAAGCCGGGCGAACTCACGAGGCTACTTGAGGTGAGGGACGATGGAGCCAAAAAAAGCGGCCGGATGTGCCTCGGAGGGAAACACACCCGGCCGTTGAAAATTCCATGGGGAAGTTTAGAGGTCCGCGTAGCGGGCGCTCAGCATGGCGGAGAATCGGGCCGCTTTCATCTTGCGGCGCTTTTTCTCGCTAGGCTTCTCGAAATGGCGGTGGTTCCGCACTTCTTTCAGAGTCCCTTCGCGATCGATCTTCTTTTTCAATCGTCGCAGGGCCTTTTCTACTGATTCGCCTTTTTTGAGTCTGATCTCAGTCACTCGTAGTCACTTCCTTCCACAATAATCGCGGGTCAATTCGTCGACGTTCATCGTCGGGGACTACCTCGCGTCAGAGGGGCAAAATACGAGGGGATAGACGGGGTGTCAACGGCCAAATCCGTGACCGGGACGGGATGGGTGTGATTAGTTCCGGGTGGGGCTTGGTCTTTTGTACGTAGTTCCGCCTTTAGCCCAATCCATGCAGTCGTTCAGCACGCGTTTGCTTGATCTTTTTGCGAAATCCTTCGTTGTTCGTTGCTTACGTATTTCGCTCAATACGCTCGCTCCTCACGCCTCGGTTTTCGCAAAAACCTACTGCGCAACCGCATGCCGCCCTACTGCATGGATTGGGCTTAAGGCGGTCCCCCGGAGCTTGATGATCATGGAAACGCTAGATCCTATACTGCTGGGCTAATGGTTGCGCCTTTTCCGCCTGAAGCCCAATCCATGCAGTTGGAGTCGCGTTCGCTCATGGAGATGCCCCTAGGTTTAGCCAGTTGGGTTCGAGCCTTCCAACTGCATTGCAGTTGGGAAGTGGAGAAACAATTTTGTCCAAAAGTCTTCTCC
>JAEUHE010000097.1 GCA_016793885.1 Verrucomicrobiales bacterium | reverse complement strand
GAAGCACAAGCCACTAGTGGAATCAGCTTTGCGATGGCAAAAGCCTACCTCGCCGAAGTTGGATCCCCCCGACGCTTTACTCGCTATCGGGGGATGCACCATCTAGCGATTTTATCCTCTACTTCGGAGTTCGGGTTAAATCACGCCCCTCGAGCCCTGTTCTCGTCCATTCCTATTGCTTCGGCCCGGAGAGATGGGGTCAACTGGAGGGGTCCGATTCGCGATTCGCGTCACTTATGACTGAAGCCCCTTTGGATGAACTTTTCTCGCGCTGGAAAGCTGCTCTCGATGCCGGCACATTCGTCCGCGCCGTCGTCTCTGGCCCTACTAAGACCTCTGCCACCTCTGTGGAGAAGCTCCTCGTCCGATCCGTGGATTTGCGGGGGCAATGCCTGCTGGCTATCACCTCTCGCCGGCAGCGTCAGGACGAGGTGAAGAACTATCCTCCTGCTGATGGCTTGTCGCTGCTTCGGCAGAGCCTGATGTCCGAATACCGGAACGCATTGGTTTGCACCACCGAAGCAGATTGGCAGTGGACGGGAACGGCCACCGCTGAGGGTTCGGGTCAACTCATTCGTCACAAGCCGTCTCAATCCGCCGCTCCTTCTCGGAGCCATGACCACGCAAAGCGATCCCTTTTGGACGCGCGAGCCAAGGACTGGCTACAAGCGTTGGATGTGGTGGATCGCGAGGGGCGTATCAAGGCCTCGCGTGCCGACAAACATCGCCAAATTCACCGGTATCTGGAAGTGTTGAATCCGCTGATCTCGGGGATCGTGGGGAAGCCAGAGACTCCGCTCCGCATCGTTGATATGGGGTCTGGCAAAGGATATCTCACTTTTGCGGTGTGGCATTGGTTTCATCGCATCGCCGAACGTCCCGCCACGGTCGTTGGGATCGAGGCCCGCGAGGAGTTGGTGAAATCGGGGAATGAGGTTGCCACGCAGATCGGGGCTTCGGGACTGGAGTTTCGTTGTGGAACGATTCAGGATTGCGCAGTTGAGACCTGGGACATCCTGATCGCTTTGCATGCCTGCAATCGTGCGACGGATGAGGCTATTCTCAAAGGAGTCGCGGCCCGAGCTCAGCTCATCCTACTCTCTCCGTGTTGCCATCAGGAATTGCGTCCGCAGCTCCAGGATCCAGCCGTGCTTGCCCCTCTCATGTCCCATGGGATTCTCAAAGAGCGGATGGCGGAGTGGCTAACCGATGGATTGCGCGCGCTCTATCTCGAGGCGGCGGGGTATCGCACTCAGGTGTTCGAGTTTGTAGAAGCGGGTCATACGCCAAAGAACTTGATGATCAGCGCGACGCGATCCGCTCTCGAAGAACGATCTGGCTCGGCAGTGGCCAGGAATCAAATTCAAGAGCTCAAGCGTTTCTTCGGGCTCGTGCATCATCCGCTCGATTCCCTCCTAGCAGCGAACACCCCGACTCCGAGTCGGGGTGTTCGCTGCTAGAATTCAAAATCCGGCTGCCGGATTTTTTGGAAATTCAGTTTGACTGCTCAGAATCGGTTTGTGTTGCCTCAATTCATCCCGCTCCGCTTGCTTCTCAGACCGCCCCCACCATCCGGTCCAGTCTCTTGAGGTTGTAGGCCGGGCTTACCAAGGGTCCACTCCAGCTCCACTTTCCCTAACTCACGCAGCATGAACCTCCGAAACCCCAACACAATCTTGATGATGCCAAACACCGGCTCCACTTTCCCCGCTCTAGCTTCAAGGAAACCATCAGCTGTTAGGCTCTTTTCCGCAGGAAAAATATCTAGTAGCCTGGCTCGACGATTCCCAAGGGATAGCTCAGCACAAAAGGACTCCACAGCCGGACTTGCGTCCGGTGGGGACAAGTCTGACAGGCTGCTAGCGGCGAACTTCAGGCCGCCGCGTTGGCGAGTCACCGATAGCCGGTGCCATCCGGCTGTCGGTCGCTTCCCTGTTGGCCTCCAGGATTCGTGACGTTCCGCCGTCGCCGAGGCTAGCGCGGGACGACCGTCGCCTACAGATTTAACCTAAAGGCCGGAGGACGGACTGGGGGCGGAGATAGTCATAGAAAGTCTCCGGGCTGTTCACGCCTCCGCCCATGCCGCTGAGATTGCATCCGCCGTAGGGCACGCCGTGAGGAAACAGATTGTGCGCATTGATCCAACTGTTGCCGGCCACCATCGCCTCGGCCACTCGGTTCGCCCGATCCAAGTTCGCGGTCCACACGCTGTTGGCTAACCCGTACGTGGAACGGTTGACGAGTTCCACCGCCTGGTCCTCATCCCGAAACGGCATCACGTATGCCACTGGGCCGAAGATTTCTTCACGGCAGGCGATGTTGTCAGGTGACCCTGTGAGCAAGGCGGGTTTGACATAGAACCCGCCTTCATGGCCGGGAACCGTGGCGATTCCGCCGGCTAGGAGCAGCTTCGCCCCTTCCTTCTGGCCGCGATCCAGGTAGCCGAGTACGCGTTGTCGCTGTTTCTCGCTGACCACCGGACCCATTTGGGTGGTTGCGTCGAATTCATGGCCGATGCGCACGGCGCTGAGCGCCTCGGCGGCTCGTGCTACCAATCGATCCAAAATCTTCTCCTGAACAATCCAGCGGGTGGCGGTGCAGCAGACTTGGCCGGTGTTGGCGGTAATGGCGCCGGCGAGCGATTTGGCCGTGGCGTCGATATCGACATCATCAAACACCACTGCGGCACCTTTGCCGCCGAGTTCCAACTTCACCGGGGTCAGATTGCGTCCGCAGGCTTCTCCGATCAGGCGTCCTACTTCCGGTGACCCGGTGAACGACATGCGTTTGATGCTGGGGTGACGCGAGAGCGCTGCGCCCGCCGTTTCACCCAGTCCAGTGATGATGTTGACCACCCCGGCTGGAATGCCGGCCTCCTCTACCAATCTCCCAAAGTAGAGGGTGGACAGAGGCGTATCTTCGGCGGGCTTGATCACCACCGTATTGCCAGCCGCCAGGGCGGGAGAGATTCCCCATCCCACCAGCAAGAGCGGAAAGTTCCAGGGGAAGATGAACCCGCACACGCCGTAGGGAACGCGGACGGAACGCGCTTCGAATCCGGAGACAGCGATGGGCTCTCGGCGTCGGGCGTGCACGGAGAGATCGGCGAAGTATCGGAGGGTGGCGGAGACATTCGGAACATCTCCCGCCATGGCCGCAGTGAGTGGCTTGCCCACATCCAGTGACTCCAGCTGAGCCAGAATCTCCCGATTCTTATCCACCAGATCCGCTAGACGGTGAAGGAGCACGGCGCGTTCGTTGGCTGGCATGGTGGCCCAACCGCTCTTACGAAACGCCTGTTGGGCGGCTTGGACCGCTTGATCAACATCGGCTGCCTGTCCGGCTGCAACCGTCGCCAGAACTCGGTTGTCACCCGGGTCACGAGTTTCGAAGGTGCCTCCGCCAAGGGCGGCGACCCAGCGTCCACCGATAAACATTTTCAGTGGTTTTTCAGCGAGGAACGAGGTGAGGGTAGGATGGATCGTGGTCATAGACGAGATGGTGATTTGTTACTTCGAAGGTAGTGCTTCCGTGGCCGCTGTCACCGAGAAAGTCAGGCCAGTTTCCGCTTTGATCTCTTTCTGGGCTCACCTAAGCTCACCCCCATGTCTGGCGGAGATTTTGATATCAAATACGTGGCGCGGTTGGCGCGACTGGAGCTCAGTCCTGAAGAAGAGGCTACTCTCGGAGCTCAACTCGGGAATATCCTGGGCTACATCGAGAAGCTCAAAGAGGTGAATGTCGAGGGCGTGGAAGCAACGTCGCATGCCGTTCCTCTCGTGAATGTTACCCGCCCGGATGTGGTGACTGGATCCTTGTCGAACGCTGAGGCGCTGCAGAATGCGCCCGCGAGTGGCGCTGGATTGTTTGTCGTTCCCAAAATCGTGGAGTGACCGCCGCTCATCCCGTCATCTCTTTTCTCCCGTTCCTGCTATGTTGAATCAATTGACGATTTCCGAGTTGGGCCAGCAGTTGGATTCCCGACAGGTCTCCGCCCGCCAGGCCACCCAGGCATGCTTGGATCGGATCGCAAAGGTAGACCCTCAGGTCAAAGCCTTTCTCAAAACCGAGGCGAGCGATGCTTTAGCGCAGGCTGATGAGGCTGACCGTCTGATCCAGTCGGGCGCCAGTCGGGCCGCTCACCCGTTGTTGGGAGTTCCCATTGCGATCAAGGACGTCATTGCCGTCAAAGGTCATTCCCTGACGTGCGCTTCCAAGATTCTCGGCAACTATATATCCCCTTACGACGCGACGGTCATCGAAAAGCTTCGCTCGGCGGGAGCGGTCATCCTGGGCCGGCTCAACATGGACGAGTTCGCCATGGGCAGCTCGACGGAGAACTCCGCATTCTTCACCACTCGCAACCCCTGGGATACGTCCCGCATCCCGGGTGGGTCGTCCGGCGGAAGTGCGGCGGCGGTTGCAGCCGATGAGGTCATCGCGACACTTGGATCGGACACGGGAGGGAGCATTCGTCAACCGGCCGCGCTCTGCGGTTGTGTCGGGTTCAAGCCGACCTACGGATCGGTCTCCCGTTTCGGGCTGGTGGCCTTTGCGTCATCGCTCGACCAGATCGGTCCGTTCACCAAGGACGTGCGCGATGCGGCCAGGCTGCTGGGTGTGATTTCCGGCCATGATCGTCGGGACTCCACGAGCATTCCGCGTGCGGTGCCCAATTACGAAGCGGCTCTGGGACGGGATCTCAAGGGGCTCAAGCTGGGCATCGCGAAAGAGTTTCTGGTCGGTGGATTGGATCCTGAGGTGAAGGCGGCCGTGGATGCTGCGGTGAAGCAGTTGACCTCCTTGGGGGCCGAAGTGGTGGAGGTTTCCCTGCCGCATACGGAGTACGCTGTGGCGGTGTATTATATCATCGCGACCGCCGAGGCTTCGGCCAATTTGGCTCGATTCGACGGCGTTCGCTATTGCGCCCGAGTGGATGGTCCAGACCCTATCTCGATGTATGAGCGCACGCGCGGTCGCGGGTTCGGTCCCGAGGTCAAGCGACGCATCATTCTGGGGACCTATGTTCTGAGCAGCGGCTACTACGATGCTTACTACCTCCGGGCGCAAAAAGTTCGGACCTTGATTCGGCAAGACTTCTTGAACGCCTTCGAGAAGGTGGATGCCATCGTGACGCCCACGACACCGACGGCCGCGTTTCGCGCTGGCGAGAAAACCAGCGATCCGCTCCAGATGTATCTGAGCGACATCTACACCATCTCGTGCAATCTGGCGGGCATCCCGGGCATTAGCCTGCCGTGCGGCTTCACCCAGTCGCCGAAGCTTCCCATTGGCCTGCAGCTCCTAGGCAAGCCCTTTGGTGAGGAGACTCTGCTCCAGATCGCGCATGCGTATGAGCAGAGCACCCCGTGGCATCGGGAGCGTCCGACACTGTGAGTTGAGGGCTGCGTTATGCAGTGCGTGCTGATCATTCATGAGGTGGCTGACTATCCCGCCTGGAAGAAGGTGTTTGATAGCGCCGCCACGATCCGACGGGAAGCGGGTGAGCGGTCGTATCAAGTGTTGAAGTATCAGAATGATCCGAACCGTATCGTTCACTTCTCGGTCTGGACTTCCATTGAGGACGCTCGACGTTTTTTTGAATCTCCGCGCTTGGTCAAGATTCGGGCGGAGGCCGGCGTCAAGGCCCCGGAGTTTATCTATCTCGAGCAGATTGAGGCGGGGGTTTTGCGCTGAGGGGTAAAGGAGTCTCGCTGTCTTTACCTCCACGTATGTGGACTAGACAAGTGGTAGGGTGCCCTCACTTCTTGGCACGCGTTCCTAAGGCCGAAGCAGAGAACCCGCGGGGTTCAAAGAGATTAGGCTCTACGGGGCGTGGAACGCAGCGACACCCCCGGTCTGTCGGCCCCCTATTAACAGCACCCGGAAAGGCGTTCCACCCGTCGGCGAACGGACTGACGAAGGGATTGGGTGTGGAGCCGGGATCCCCTTCCAGGGGGGTGAAAAGCTGTAGAGGGCTACAGCACTCCAAACCGCTGGTCGCGACGTTAAGATAAGCTTGAGGTTTCCCCCTGCGAGGCGAAACCTCCTGCCGTCATGAACTCGAATCAGGGCCCCTACACTTCGTTGCCGGCTAATCTTCCCGTTCCTCGGGATGATGGGTCTTGCCGTCATCTGCCGGGAACGGACCTTCCTGACGTGTCGTTGCTCGCAACATCCGGCGAGTGGGTGCAGCCTCGTCAACGCCCAGGGTTGGTTGTCCTTTATACCTATCCTATGACCGGCCGACCCGGGGTGGCGCTGCCGGAGGGATGGGACCAGATTCCAGGAGCGCGAGGATGTACGCCTCAGGCCTGCTCCTTCCGAGATCATCATGCCGAGATGCGTCGACTGGGCGCCGAGGTTTTTGGGCTGAGTTCTCAATCCACGGAATACCAGCGCGAGGTCCACAGCCGGCTTCATCTTCCCTTTCCCCTGCTCAGCGATGAGACGTTCGCCTTCGCTGACGCACTGCAGTTGCCTACCTTTGTCTCGCACGGCGTTCGTCTGCTCAAGCGCCTGACGCTGATCGTTGTGCGTGGACGAATCGAACACGTTTTCTATCCAATTTTCCCTCCCGATCGGCACATCCACCAGGTTCTTCAGTATCTTGAGGACCAAAGGCGTGGATGATGGCCCGCGCCGAAATTCAAGAACACCTACTGACAACGGAGGCCGTTTGGGGAGAGAATAGGGGACATGATCGACTATTACGCCAAGCGGGCGCAGGAATACGAGCAGATCTACCATAAGCCGGAGCGTCAAGATGACCTCCAGTTCTTGCGTCAGTTTGTGGATCAAACATTGACCGGACATCGCGTCCTGGAGATTGCCTGTGGCACGGGCTACTGGACCGAGTTGCTGGCGGGGGTCGCGGACTCGGTGGTGGCGACGGACATCAATGAGGAGGTTCTGGAAATTGCCCGAACCAAATCGTTGCCGGCTTCCAAGGTGCAGTTTGCGCGGCAGGATGCCTATGCCCTTCCTCCCCGGGCAGAGAATTGCAGCGCCGGGTTAGGGGTCTTCTGGTGGTCGCATGTTCCGAGGATCCGCCTCAATCGCTTTTTGGATGGATTTCACGCGGCGTTGAACGATGGGGCTCAGGTTGTATTTATCGACAACCTGTTTGTGGAAGGGAGCAGCACCCCCATCTCGCGGACTGATGCCAGCGGGGACACCTATCAAAACCGTCGTCTTGAGGATGGCAGCCAGCACGAGGTGCTGAAGAACTTCCCGACGAAGTCCGAGCTGCGATCCGCCGTGGCTGGCTCGGGTGTGGATATCGAAGTGCGGTTCCTGCGGTACTACTGGATTCTCAGCTACACGCTTCGGCAAGACAAAGACAAGCTCAAGCCGGAGTGACGGGCGGCTCCGGGTATCGGACGGATTCCGGGGAGTAATCCCAAGACTCTTGAACCGCGAAGGCGAAGGACGCTATGGCTGAAGATCGACCACCGGTGAAAGGGCATGTGATGCCTGAAATTTGTCATACACCCGAGGCTCCGTCGGTCAGGGCCGACGGGGGTGATTCAGCAGGCTTCGCACCCGCCGGATCCAGTCGGTCTCGATCCAGCCGGTGGCTCCGGGTACGATGAGTTCGGTTCTCCACCCGGCATGCACGAATTCCTTGTGCATCATCAGGCGTCGACCCTGGTTGCTGGTGTGAATGATCACCGGGCAGTGCGGTGGGCGCTGGGCGAGATGGCACGCGACTTGGAAACCATTTCCCGGGTCGATCTCCACGTTGCCTCGCGGGATGAGATCGTGATCCAGTGAGATCAAGGCGGTGGATGGAAGATAGGGTTCGTACTCCGCGATCATGGTTGGAGCCTCGTGCCAGATCTTGACCGTCCACGGGGCTTGGAGTTGCTTCACGCTCCGCTCGAACGCCTCGATACGTTCGTCACTATCTTCCAGGATCAGGATCGTGACTGGCTTCATAGTGGTCCTACCCGCCTTTGGCTGGCTCATCCTGACCTGCGACCCGAATTCCAGCGGATGCTTCGTCGTCGGCTGGATGGTGACGTTCTTACGGCAGCTCGGTGCCGGTCAGCCGATGGTAAGCGTCCAAGTATTTAGCCTGAGTGCGGGTCACCACTTCGGGCGGCAGCGCCGGGGCAGGCGGGGTTTTATTCCAGTCCAGGGTTTCCAGATAGTCGCGCACAAATTGCTTATCGAAGCTGGGCTGTCCGCGACCGGGTTGATATTCGCTGGCTGGCCAAAAGCGCGAGGAGTCGGGCGTCAGTACCTCGTCGATCAACAGAAGCTGCCCTTCAAAGAGCCCGAACTCGAATTTGGTGTCGGCGATGATGATCCCTCGTTCTCGTGCGTAGCTGCGCGCCGATTCGTAGATGTGCAGGCTGGTCTGCTTGGCCTGCTCAGCCAGGTCTGCGCCTACGATCTGAGCGGCGGTTTCAAAGGGGATATTCTCGTCGTGGCCCGATTCTGCTTTCGTTGCCGGCGTAAAGATCGGTTGAGGGAGTTCGCTGGATTCCTTGAGACCGCCCGGCAATGGGATCCCACACACCGTCTGACTCTGGCGGTATTCCTTCCAACCGGATCCTGCCAAATAGCCACGCACGACGCACTCGATGGCCAGCGGCTGAGCCTTCTTTACGATCATGCTGCGGCCGGCCAGTTGCGGGGCCCACGGCTTCAGTTCAGCGGGGAGCGAGTCCTGGGCCTTCAGATAGCGATGGTTGGGGACCTGGTGCTCGAAGCGATCAAACCAGAAATGGGAGATTTGGGTGAGAACCTCGCCTTTGCGAGGAATGCCGTTCGGCATGATGCAGTCGAAGGCCGAGATTCGGTCAGTCGCCACCAAAAGGAGGCGGTCGCCTAGGTCAAAGATTTCGCGAACTTTGCCGCTTTTGAGTTTGCGGATGCCGGGCAGATCGAGTTGGAGCAGTGGCTCACTGGTCATGCGAGCCAGCATGGGATGACTGCGGAATGAAATCGAGAATCTTTCTTCCCGCTTGCACCCGCGACCTGAACCCGGTTTTCTATCGACCAAGCAACAAGAACATATGAAACCATTGCGTATCGGACTAATCGGTTACGGCTTCATGGGCCGGGCTCACTCCAATGCTTTCCGCAAGGTCGGCAATTTTTTTGACCTCAAACACCAGCCGGTGCTGCAGGCGGTCTGCGCCCGCGATGCTGAGAAGGCGAAGGCGTTTGCCTCCAAATGGGGCTATGCCAGCATCGAGACCGACTGGCGGAAGCTGGTTGAGCGCGAGGATATCGACCTGATCGACATCGCCAGCCCCAACAACACTCATGCGGAAATCGCCATGGCAGCGGCCAAGGCAGGCAAAATGATCCTGTGCGAGAAGCCCTTGGCGATGAACGGGCCTCAGGGCGAGAAGATGGTTGCCGCCATTCAGAAGGCCAAGGTGCCTAACATGGTCTGGTACAACTATCGTCGCATTCCCGCCGTTACCCTAGCGAAGCAGCTCATTGATGAAGGTCGGCTGGGTCGCATTTTCCATTACCGCGCCAAGTTTCTCCAAGACTGGACCATCAGCCCCGAACTCCCGCAGGGCGGGGCGGGCCTCTGGCGCTTGGATGTGAAAGTGGCCGGGAGTGGCGTCACGGGCGATCTGCTGGCCCATTGTATCGACACCGCTCTTTGGCTGAACGGAGACATCGACACGGTGACGGCGATGACCGAGACCTTCGTGAAACAACGCAAGCACAGCCTGACGGGCAAGGTCGAAAAGGTGGGCATTGATGATGCCAGCGCTTTCCTGGCCCGGTTCAGCAATGGCTCCCTCGCGACGTTCGAATCCACGCGCTATGCCCGTGGCCACAAAGCGCTCTATACCTTCGAGATCAACGGCGAGCACGGTTCTATCGCGTGGGATTTGCACGATCTGCACCGTCTCCAGTACTTCGAATACAAGGACGAAGGGCGCGTTCGCGGCTGGCGGAATTTGCATATCACCGATAGCGATCATCCTTACATGAAGAACTGGTGGGTGCCCGGTTTGGCAATTGGTTACGAACACAGCTTCGTCCACCAAGTCGCGGACTTCATCCAGGGCATCGAAACGGGCAAGCCGGCTGGCCCGACCTTCAAGGATGCGCTGGCGACGGAATACGTTACCGATGCGGTGCTCAAGTCGGCCCGCACCAACAAGTGGGAGAAGGTCAAGCACGTCAAATAGTGGACGTGGGCGCTGCCGTTTTCGGTGGTGCTCGCTACTCGTTTTGAAACCACGACGGCTGTCGGGCCCCCCGGGGGGACTGGCGGCCGTCGTTGCTGTACGGGTGTTGTAGTATCTTGATTTTGAGTGGTTTAGGGCTGGTTGATTGGGTGGGTCCGTAGAATTACCAGGGCCGGGGGTCGGGGGAGTTCCAATCTTCTCTCTGGGAGCCCGTACGCATAGGGGGTTTGGCGGAGCCGTGCGAGAGTTGCTCATGATGAAATTGACCGCACGACTCTTAAAAGGCAGCGCGCTTTGGGTGGCTGCAGTCGCCCTAACGACCAGCATCCAGGCGCAAACTCGCGAACTCCAGGCTGTAGTCCGCACCGTTACCGGCAGCGCGACCTACTCGCTCGGTGGCAAATCTGGATTACCCGTCCGGGCCGGAAGCCGGCTTCCCGCTGGAAGCATCATCCAAACCGGATCCGGAACGACCGTGGACTTGTTCCTGGGCCGCGGTACCGGCGTGGTCCGGGTCAAGGAGAACACCACTCTTGGCTTGAGCAAGCTCACCGCCACCGACTCGGGCGACGAGCAGTTGACCGAGACGGAACTGACCGTGCCGCGGGGTGAAATCCTCGGTAGCGTCAACAAGCTTCCTTCGGGTTCGCACTATGAGATCAAGACCCCGGATGGTTTGGCGGGCGTGCGTGGAACCCGCTACCGCATCTCCGTGCCGGGTGGCATCTCGGTCTTGGACGGCACCTTGGTGTTCGTGAAGGACGGCAAGGCCAATGTGGTGAAGGGTCCTGGTTTTTTCGACCCCGCTAGCGGCAGCCCGGTTCGCGAGCTGACTCCGATTGAGCTGCCTTTGCTCCAACGTGAGTTTGACGGCCTGGGTGGTGGACCGCGCGAGGTTGCCCAGATTCCCACTCCGGCGCCGCAGGAACAGTTCCTGTCCCCCGTGGGACGCTAGCACGGATCGGGACAGAGGAGCGTGCTGATTGATTCACGGCGACGGGTTGGAGTCCTTGGGATTCCGGCCCGTCGCTTCTGCTTTTTCAGAGCTCGCGCGTTTGTTTTTACATGGTCATAGAATTCCTAGCTGCTATCTTGATCCCCATGCGGACCGTGATATATCCGGGCACTTTCGATCCGTTGACCAACGGCCATCTGGACTTGATCCAAAGGGCAGCGAAGCTTTTTGATCGGGTGGTGGTGGCCGTGGCGGTTAACGAAGGGAAGAAGCCATTGTTTAGCCCGGAGGAGCGACTCGCCTTGGTACGGACGAGTGTGCAATCCTACGCCAATGTGGAGGTAGAAACCTTTTCGGGTTTACTCGTCGACTACGTCGAGGCCCGTGGCGGACAGGCGATTGTGCGGGGGTTGCGGGCCGTGTCCGACTTCGAGTTTGAGTTCCAGTTGGCTCTGATGAACCGCAAACTAAACGAGCGAGTCGAGACGATCTTCATGATGCCCAAGGAAACCTTCACCTTCCTCAGCTCGCGGATTGTGAAAGAGATCGCTCGTCTGGGTGGCGATGTGAGCAATTTTGTCCCGAGTCAAGTGGTGGCTGCGCTGACCGCGAGGTTCCGTGCCATCGAGAACGCCTAGTCAACCGAAAGGATCGTTATGTCCTCCCCCGCTGCCAACCCTTTGGATGTTCACCTTCGCCTGCTGGAGAAGAAGCCTCTCCGTTTAAAAGGGAAGGCGGATCCTAAGTTATTGGACCTTGGATTCGATGACGAACTGGTTCATCTGAACCGGCCTTTGGAGTTTGATGTGGAGGCTGAGATGGTGGGAGCGGATCTTCTGGTTCGTGGAAGTATTTACTTACCAATAGATTGCGAATGCTCTCGCTGTTTAAAACCTTATGTTTATGAGTTGGAGTTGGATCCGTGGGTATGCCATATTCCGCTCGAGGCAGAAGGGGAAAAGGTCGTTCTCAATGGTGATGCCGTGGACTTGACGCCCTATCTTCGGGAAGAGATCGTCCTCGCGCTTCCTCAACATCCGTTGTGCGAAAACGAGTGCAACGGTCTCCCCGGTTTGGTGAAGAGTGGTGAGGACGAGCGGTCTGTCGCCCAGTCGTCAGGTAAGAAACCGGCTTCGATTTGGGACCAATTGGATAAACTGAAACTAAGGTAGAATTATGGGTGTTCCTAAGCGAAAACCGTCAAAAAGTCGCCAGCGTATGCGGCGAGCCTACAACAGTGTGATGAAACTGCCCCAGGTCAGCGAATGCCCTCAATGTGGAGCGTCTTATCGCCCGCACCGGGTATGTCCTTCCTGCGGCTTCTATAAGGAACGACAGATCCTGACGGTGAGCGCTGGAGCTTGATTCTTTGAGACGAGCGCAGTGGTGTCTTACATCCCTGCGCTCGTTCCATTTATGCGCATCGTGGTGGATGTGATGGGTGGAGACCAAGGGCCGTCGGCGGTCATTGAGGGCTCCGTCCAAGCCTTATCCTCAGCAGGCAACGAGCGGATCCAAAAGCTGTTCTTAGCAGGCCAGAAAGAGGCCATTGAGCCGGTGCTAAGCCGCTTGGGCTGCACAGACCGTCGTGTGGAGATCATCCATGCGACGGAAGTGCTGACCATGGACGACAAGCCTACCGACGCGCTGCGCAAAAAAAAGGACTGCTCTATGGCGCGGGCCATCGAGTTGGTCCGCGAAGGTGCAGCGGAAGCCATGATTTCGCCGGGGAACACCGGCGGGTTGGTGGCTACCTCGACCATTCGCCTCCGCCTGCTCGAAGGAGTCGAGCGCGCTGCCATCGCGACCGTCATACCGACTACCGATGCCGAATTCGTTCTGCTCGACGCGGGAGCGAATCCGGAGGTTAAACCGCTCCATCTGCTTCAGTTCGCCATGATGGGGGCTGCTTATGCTCGGGATATCCTGGGGCGTGAGCGGCCTCGCGTTGGCATTTTGAGCAACGGGACCGAGGAGATGAAGGGCAACGACATCACCCGCGAAGCTTTGAAGCTTTGCCGGATGACCGACCTGAATTTCCTGGGCTACGTCGAGGGACACGATCTCTTTGCTGACCGGGTGGATGTGGTGGTGGCCGACGGGTTCGTCGGCAACATTGTGCTGAAGACCATCGAGAGCATGGGGAAGTGCATTCAGACAATCTTGCGTCGCGAGTTCCAAAAGAACCCAGTCCGCAAGCTGGGCGCCCTGATCGCCTATGGTGGCTTTCGGGATATTAAGAAACGCATGAACCCGGATAGTTATGGCGGGGCACCGCTGCTGGGTTTGAATGGGACGGTCATCAAAGTGCATGGATCGGCCAAAGCAACCATGGTGACCAATGCAGTTCATCAGACCGCTGCCGCGGTCAACACCCACCTCAACGAGCATATTCGCTTGGCGGTGGCCAAGGCCAACGAGACGGTGGCTGCGGCATGAGGGTGATCGGAATTTCAGAAACGCGCGATTAAAGGGTCATGACGACCAAACCATTCAAAAATCCCCGGGCTCAACATGGCTTTCAAGGGCGTTCGTGCTCGATCCTCAGTGTGGGATCCTACGTCCCTGAACGAATTCTCACCAATGCCGAACTCGAGAAGATGGTCGATACCTCGGATGACTGGATCACCAGCCGAACCGGGATCAAGGAGCGCAGAATTGCGGCCGAGAACGAGTTTACGTCCGATATGGCCGCAGCGGCAGCTCAGCGCGCCATGCAGTCGGCTGGGATCAAAGCCGAACAGATCGACCTGATCATTGTCGCGACGATCACTCCCGACATGATGTTCCCGTCCACCGCCTGCCTGGTTCAACAGAAGTTGGGAGCGCGACGCGCGGCGGCATTTGACGTAGAAGCCGCCTGCTCCGGATTCATCTATGCCCTTGAGATCGGACAGCAGTTCATCACCTCCCGGACCTATGATACCGTCCTGGTGATCGGCGCGGAGAAGCTTTCCACCATCGTGGATTGGACGGATCGCAACACCTGTGTGCTTTTCGGAGACGGTGCCGGCGCCGCTATTCTCCAAAGCCGTCCGAAGTCCCATGGGCTGCTGACGGCGTGCATGGGCGCGGATGGCGACAAATCGGATCTCCTTTACATGCCCGGTGGCGGCAGTATGTGCCCCGCCACCAAGAACTCCATCGCCGCGGGCCTGCATTACCTCCGCATGGATGGCAAGGAGACCTTCAAGAATGCGGTGAACGCCATGCTGACCGCCGCGAAAGAGGCACTCAAGCGTTGCGAACTGGATATCACCCAGATCAAGTGCGTGATTCCGCATCAGGCGAACCGCCGGATCATTGAGGCGGTGGGTGAACGATTGGGAGCGCGGGAGGATCAGGTCTTCGTCAATCTGGACAAATATGGCAATACCTCCGCCGCCTCGGTCGCCATCGCTTTGGATGAGGCGGTGCGCACGGGTGTGGTTCAACGGGGTGACCTCGTCCTGTTGGTAGTGTTCGGCGCTGGCTTGACCTGGGCGGCTGCCGTGATTGAGTGGTAGTGGGATTCTTGAAAGAGCTCAGAGACGCAGTGGAAAAGCGGTGCCGTGCCCTCATCTTTACCTCCAAAAATGGGCACTAGACAACTTGTAGGGGATCCTCACGTGTTCGCGGGAGGTCCTGATGCCGAAGCCGAGAACCCTGCGGGTTCGGGCCTTGCCGACAAAGTGAGAAAAGCCGGCGTTGCCCAGCTTGTCTAGTCCCCATTTTTGGAGTTAAGATGAGGCCGTGCCACCGCGGTCCATAGAGGTGTCCCGCACGCAGGGCTTTCAGCCTGTCGGACTTATCCGGACCCCGACTCGGAGTCGCGGTCCGGATAAGTCCGACAGGCTGGGTGGATCAGCACCTTGCCTAGAACTTCTCGGCGGCGCAGGGCACCGAATGCTGCTGCGCCCTGGGCGAGTGGCACGATTCGATCGATGACCGGTTTGATCCGGCCTTCCGCCGCCCATTCCAAGGTTCGTACTAGATCGATTCGATCTCGACTGTAACTGCCGATTAGACGCTGTTGTTTGACGAAGAGCGGCCAGAGATTGAGGGCAATTTCTCGTCCGGCGGTTGCGCCACAGGTGACGATAGTTCCACCCCGAGCCAGGCAATCGAACGCTTTCTGCAGGGTCTCTCCGCCGACATGCTCGATGACAGTATCCACTCCACGTTTGGCGGTGATCCGGCGGACTTCCCGCGACCAGTTCTCGCTCGTGCTATCGACGACAAAGTCGGCCCCTAACTGAGTGGCAAGCTGACGTTTGGGTTCGGAGGAACCTGTGGCGATCACCCTTGCCCCGAGTTGTTTCGCGATCTGAATTGCTGCGGAGCCCACTCCGCTGCCTGCTCCGATCACCAGTACCCAATCGCCTGCCCGGGTGGAGGTGCGGCTCGTGAGCATGTGCATGGCGGTGCTCGCCGCCAGAGTCACAGCGGCGGCGGTATCGAAAGACAATCCGTCGGGAAGGGGAACTGCGTGCCGCGAGGGAGCCAATGCGAACTCGCTGAACCCACCATTGCACTGTACCCCGAAAAGTAGGCTATCGGTGCACATGGAGTCCTGCTCGCGAAGACAGAACTCGCATTCGCCGCAGGACAGCCCTGACGAGATGCACACCCGATCTCCCACTTTACGATCGTGAACCCTGTCACCGATGGCAGCGACGGTTCCAGCAGCTTCTGAGCCTTGGATCAGGGGAAGAGTGATGGGGATAGGGAGGCCCTTTTCCTCCACCCAAAGATCTAAGTGGTTGAGGCCGCAGGCTTCGACCTTCACGAGCACCTCGGTGGGCCCGGGCGTAGGCACGGCGAGTTCAGCCACTTCGAATTGCCCGGGGGTTCCGTGGGCGGTGAGGCGCAGTGCTTTCATGTGCCGATTGGAAATCCCACGGCCGATGGTTGTCGAGCACTCCGTGCATCGGATGAGCTTGCCCTAGGCTCGGGGTCGGGCATAGTACAGCCCAGCAGCAGGTTGCGCTCGTAGCTCAGTTGGATAGAGCATCCGCCTTCTAAGCGGACGGTCGCGCGTTCGATCCGCGCCGAGCGCACCACTTTCAGCCCGGTTCACGAGAGCTTCCGGCCCTAACCCTAACTCATGACAAATGATTCCGACTACCTGACCCGCTTTGGCGGGATCGCCCGCTTGTATGGGGTGGATGGTCTGGCACGGCTACGCAAGGCCCGTGTTACCGTCGTCGGCGTGGGAGGGGTTGGATCTTGGACCGTGGAGGCGCTTGCCCGTTCTGGCGTCGGTCATCTTACCTTGGTCGATCTGGACGATGTCTGTGTCACCAACATCAATCGCCAGCTTCCAGCGATGGATGGTACGGTGGGTCGGAGCAAGATCGACGTTCTTGCGGA
The DNA here is from genome assembly GCA_016793885.1 of Verrucomicrobiales bacterium. Classification (NCBI taxonomy): domain Bacteria; kingdom Pseudomonadati; phylum Verrucomicrobiota; class Verrucomicrobiia; order Verrucomicrobiales; species Verrucomicrobiales bacterium. Next base: position 41,689 of record JAEUHE010000097.1, on the reverse strand, counting down.
GCGCATTCAGTCGATCAATCCGGAGTGCCACGTTGAACAGCGGCTGGAGTTCTTCACCGCCGCCACGGCGAACGAGTTGCTCTCGATTCCTTGCGACGGCGTGGTCGATGCCATTGATCAGGTGCCGAACAAATGTCTTTTGATCGCGGAATGTTTGCGTCGGAACATCCCGCTGGTGGTCTGCGGTGGTGCAGGAGGACGACGCGATCCCACGGCGATTCGCGTGAAGGATCTTGCCCTCACTAGCCATGACCCGTTGCTGGCCCAGGTTCGATATCAGCTGCGTCATGAGCACCAGTTTTCGGCGGAGTCGACGGCCTGGGGAGTGGAGGCGGTCTTCACCACGGAGCTGCCAGTGTTCCCGCAGCCCGACGGTTCCGTGTGCGGGGTGCGCCCGAAGGGATCTCATGGGGTCGGGTTGCGACTGAACTGCGATGCCGGGGTCGGCGCGGCGACGTTCGTCACGGGCGCGGTGGGATTCACGGCTGCGAGCGTGATGATTGGGCGGTTGGCGCAACTAAGCCCCGGGCTGGTCTGACGGGTCCGATTTCTTATGGGTGAGGGCCGATCCACAGCAAGAGAGATTCCCGACTCCGTCCGGTCCTGGAAAGCTGTAGAGGGCTACAACACTGCATTCGTGACCTGCATCGCAGATGCGTTTTGGAGTTGATCGAGGAACGATCCGATCAAGCTTACAGTTCCGTTCTCCGGTAGCTCTCTCTAAGCATTCCCCACAAGTCCCTCGACCAAATGTTAGAATCCCAACGGGATTCCGCCTCAAAGCCCAGGGTTGGCGCGACGCAGGAGCGCCTACCCTGGGTTAGTCGTTGTGTTCTCACAACCCCATCGCGGGTTGCGCTTGGGTTCACCCGAAGCCCCGTAGGGTTCGCAACCCAGAATTAAGGATGAGATGGGTAAGAGCACGAATTATGTCACGGCGCGACGGCTGGTGAAACCCTGAATGCGAGACGTGAAATGTCGGGGCTGTAAGACCGATTTCGGAAACGACTCCGAGGGCCTTTGAAGAGAAGCCGCCAAGGTTCTCGATCAGCAGCTGCCTCCGGGACTTGACGTCTCCGTTGTAACTGTTCGCTGTGCGCCAGAACCCCATGCGTGTCTAGGTGAAATACCAAACGCGAACAGACTTGCGTTTGGTTTGACTAAACGCGAATCTAAACGCATATGGTAAAGCGCGAGTTTTGGTGTAAACAGATCGAGCTGTTGTGGGAGCGGCGTTCTATTGTCTGGCTCAAAGGCGTCCGACGCGCAGGAAAAACGTCTCTCGCGAAAACGCTTGGCCACATCGAATACTTCGACTGCGAGCTGCCCCGCGTCCGACGCGCGATGGAGGATCCGGAAGAATTCCTGGGCGGCCTGCAGGGGAAGCGCATCGTGCTCGACGAAGTTCACCGTCTGGACAACCCGTCGGAATTGCTGAAAATCGCGGCCGACCATTTCCCCGCCACACGGCTGCTGGCGACCGGCTCATCCACACTGGGTGCGAGCTCGAGATTCCGCGACACGCTGGCGGGCCGGAAGACCGAGCTGTGGCTCACTCCGATGATTCTGGCCGACTTGGAGGACTTTGGACAGCGGGACCTGAAGCGCCGGCTTTTGCACGGAGGTTTGCCTCCGTTCTTCCTTTCGCCGGAACCGCCGGAGCGGGATTTTCAAGAATGGATGGACGCGTATTGGGCGAAGGACATCCAGGAACTGTTCCGGCTGGAACGCCGCACTTCCTTCCAGCGGTTTCTAGAGCTGCTGTTTGCTCAGAGTGGGGGTATCTTTGAAGCAACCCGATTCGCTGCGCCGTGCGAAGTGAGTCGCTCCACTATCACAAACTATCTCGCCGTGTTGGAGGAAACGATGGTCGCGTTGGTGGTGCGTCCGTTCAGCACGCGGCGCGCGACGGAGATTGTCGCCGCGCCGAAAGTGTACGGTTTCGACACGGGTTTTGTCTGCGCTCATCGCGGTTGGTCGGAATTGCGACGGGAAGACTTGGGTGCGCTGTGGGAACATTTCGTTCTCAACGAACTCATCGCGCGTACGCAGTCGGCGGAGTGGCGATACTGGCGCGACAAGGCCGGGCACGAAATCGACTTCATCTGGCAGCGCCGTGGTCGTGGACTATTGGCCATCGAGTGTAAATGGTCAGCGAAGGACTTCGACGCGACCAACCTCCTCGTTTTCGCACGCATGTATCCCAAGGCCGAATATGTGGTCGTGGCCACTGACGCCGAGCCATCCTTCCGCCGTAACTTCGGCACACTTTCGGTAGAGTTTCTCACCTTGGAGAGACTGGCCATGCGCGTCGCGACGCCCGGAATCTCTGCGTGAAGCAACTCGGGTGGGGCGCGGGTGTGTCGATGTGACCGCTGGCCTATGCAGGAAAAAATTGCCCCTCAAGACCTGGCTATTACCAACTCGATGAACGTACGTTCATCGAGTTGGTAGTCTGGCTCGGATGGGCGCTCCTGGACTCCTGACGTCGTTTCCTACAGGGGTGGGGGGCGTTAGGGGGGGGCGATGGCTTCCGTTGGACTCCTGACGTTTCCGCCTTCGCCGAGGCTATGGCGAGACGGGCGTCCCCTAGAGGGAACGGTCGGCACTGTGGGGGAGTTTGCTCCAGATGAGGGGGAAGGCGCTGGCGAATTCGTGCGGGCGATCGGCGATCCACGCGGTGATTTCCGCGGGGCTGAACCACTCTCCTTGGTCAACTTCCTCGGGTTGCAGCACGAACGGCCCCTCTGATTCGCAGCGGTAGACCCACACAAATTCCTGACCTGTCTCCGAGCAGGCATCGATCTTGAACAGACGGCGTGGGGGGTGGATGACGGTGAGCCCAATTTCTTCCCTCAGCTCGCGCACGGCGCATGCGTCATAATCCTCGCCCTGATCAAGATGGCCGGAAGCTGAGGAATCCCAGGTGCCAGGGAAGCAGTCCTTAAGCATGGACCGCTTCTGTAGAAAGAGATCTCCTCGCTGATTGTAGACCAGCACATGGACCGCGCGATGCAGTAGCTTTAGCCGGTGAACCTCATGGCGAGGGCGGTGATCGATCACTTCGTCGCGCTCGTTCACAACATCGAAAATTTCTTCCTTCATCGTTCGTTGGTCTGGTCTAGATGGTCTTAATCCGGTCCCAAATGCTTCGCAGATCCTCGTCCTGGAGCGCCATCTCCTTGATGACAGTCACATCCTCGGCCGCTTCGATGGCTCGATGAAGCCAGTCCCACGCTTCGGACGGCCTTCCCAATTGTGCTGCATAGCAGGCGAGGTTGTAGGGGATGGTGCTTACGGCGGGAAATTTTTGAACGGCGGGGAGCAATGCATCCCAGGCTTGCTGCAGTCCCCCGGATCGGCACCGCCGCAGGGCGTAGGAACGGTGGATCCAACTGGTGGGATCATTCGGACTCACCTCCATGAGCTGACTGGCAGCAGCGAATGCATCGTCCCAGTTTTTCAGGGAGGCGGCGATTTGCCAACGGGCGTTCAACACATCCGGATGCTGTTGCAGTTTAGGGGAGATCTTCTCCCATTCGGCCAGCGCCTCATGGGGATTGCCTAATGCCAGCCAGCCTTCGACTGCCTGGAGTGCATGAAAATCAGAACCGGTAATCAAAGGCTGGTCCTTTACTGCTTGAGCCATAGAAACGCATTTTAGAATTGTCAGGCTGTCTGTTGCTACAGCCGGCACCTCCCCATTCCCTCAAGTTTTAAATTTTAATCAAGGGAGAACTCGATGGACAAATCCGCTTGGAAGCCGGGCTGTCCTCTGGCTAAGTGGCTGGCAAAGCATGAAATGGCTATCCTTTCTGTTTCCTCTGTGGATCGCGGCGCTTCCTTGGGTGGCGCTGGGCGCGGAAAAGCCCTTCCTGAAGTCGGAACTGATTTTCCCCCTGGAGCATTGGCACAATCACGGCTCGTGCATCGTGGAAGCTCCCAATGGGGATTTGCTGGTCTGTTGGTTCAATGGGTCGGGAGAGCGGAAGGCCGATGATGTCAAAATCGAGGGGGCGCGCCTGCGCAAAGGGGCGAAGCGCTGGAGCGAGCGCTTCACGATGGCCGACACGCCGGAGTATCCCGACACCAACTGCGCCATGTTCATCGATCCCATGGGTCGTCTCTGGCTGATGTGGCCAACCATCCTGGCCAACGAATGGCATACCGCCTTAATGAAGTACAAAATCTCCTCGGACTATCGTCGGGAGGGCTCACCCCGCTGGCAACAGAGTGAAATTCTCCACGTCACCCCGGGGACCAACTTCATCACCGCCACGCACCGCTACGCCGAGGAATTCTCCGCCCGCCTGAAGGCGGAGAACTGGCCGGAGACCGACCGGGCAGAAGGTTTGCGTTTCTTGGAGTACGTGAAAGCGCAGTCCGATGATAAACTGCAGCGGCGCTTGGGATGGATGACCCGCGCTCACCCGTTCGTGCTGGAGGGGAAACGGCTGATTGTCCCGCTTTATTCCGATGGTTTTTCCTTCTCCCTCATGGCGATCAGCGATGATTGGGGTGCCACCTGGCACGCCAGCGCGCCCTTGTGCGGGCCGGGCAATATCCAACCGAGCATCGTTAGACGCCAGGACGGATCGCTCTACACCCTCATGCGCGACAACGGTCCGCCTCCCAAACGGCTCATGCAGAGTGAATCACGAGATCGGGGCGAGACGTGGAGTCCGGTGACCGACAGCGATCTTCCCAATCCGGGTGCTGGTGCCGAGATCATCAACTTAAGCAATGGTCATTGGGCCCTGATCAACAACAATGCCGAAAACCATCGGGGGTCCCTGGTGGTTCAGATCTCTGATGACGAAGGGCGCACCTGGAAGTGGCAGCGTCATTTGGAGCGGGATGAGCCCGGTAAAAAACAGGGGTCGTATCACTACCCCAGCCTCATCCAATCCCGCGACGGCACGCTGCATGCCTCCTACAGCTATCACATTTCCACCGAGGGTCTGCCCAAGGATGCTCAAGGCCGGACGGCTCATAAGAGCATCAAGCATGCGCATTTCAACCTGGCTTGGGTGCAGGCTGGTGATTGAGGGTGCCGGCTCACCGCCACCCCTCGAGCAGTTCCGGAAACGGGCAGCCTTGGCAGAGGGCATCCGAGTGCTCGCAGAAGTCGCTCACGATTTGCATCAATCCTTGTTGCAGTGCGGCCGTTTTGGGTGCGTTGCGTGTGGAATCACCGCTGAGCAGTCGTAGTCGAGCGAGCTTCAGCACCGTGTTGTCTTGAGCGGAGGGCCAGGCGAGGTAGCGTGCCTTGAGCCGCCGGGCTTGCTCCCGGTCCTCCTGCCGACAGGCGTCCATCCACAGCCAGGGCAGGGCGGCATTGATCGCCAGGTCGGTTAACCTGGCGGTGCCGAGCAGGGGTTGTTTGGAATCGCTCGCCGCGCAGCGAAACGTCCAGTGATGCGACCAGAAGGCGTCCTCTGGAATTCGCAGGGCTTGCCGAAATTCCTCCACCTGGCGTTTGGGTGTCGGATGGTCTTGGTGACCCCAGGCTCGAAGGCGCGGCAACAGGTCTGCATCACTGAGCCAGTGGGCTGCAAGGGCAAGGCGCCTCTGAGGGTGGTTTGCCGGCCTTAGGTGATGCAGATGCCAGACCGAGCGGGGGAGTATCAAGTCTCCCAGTTCGTGCTGAGCGCGCCACCAAACATCCCATAGGCTGCGCAGGTAGGGGCGGGCAGCGGTGGGCACCTGCCTGACCTCCGCGGGTAGCAGCCCGGACACTCCCAAGAGTTTGGCCTGCAGGGTCTGGGTGGTGTCGCCGACCTGCCTGACCCGAGGCAGCAATTCTCCCAGATGCTGCATCGGCCAGGGATTCTGCTTGTATCCCAGCGTTCGGAGAACGAATTCCCAAAAGGCTTGCTCTGCCCCCACCGTCGCCGCGCGAAGGCGGATTCGTTCCGCCTTGGCTTCGAATCGTGTCTCCGCCGCCGCCTGCAGCAGCCTGTGTTGCTCCGCTTCGGAGAGGGTTCGCAGCGGGACGCGACACTGGCCTGACATCGTCGCTGGCCAGCGGGGGGTGCTGGCGGCAGCCTCCCATTGGGCGAGTTCCTCCCAGGGGGCATCCAACTGGCTTTGCAGCTCCAAGGTGGGTGCCAGGCACGGACTTTCCGCTTTCCAAACGACGTGCAGGATGACGGCCGAATAATCCGAGCGACGATGGTGTCCATGCGATCGCCACCCGCTCGAGTGCAGATCGATCTCGATATCGCCCTGTTGGGCGACCTCTGCCTCCCACTGGACAATCGCCCGCCGGAAGTCGGGTCCGGCCTCGCGATTCCAAAAGCCAGGATGCAGCACCCGCAGCAGTCGTCCATCCACTGTTCGCAAGCCTTCGCGTCGGATCCGTTGATGCAGCCACAGGCGCTGCAGCAGCCTCTCCGGCGGAGCTCCTGCCGGTGGGTGGTCATGGCACAGCCAGGGCAGGGCATAATGACAATGACTGCGCCGATACAAACCAACTGGGTGGATCTCCAAGGCCACGATGGAGGCAGGTATACGAGGGAGTTTTCGCTCCGTCAAGTCTTTGGCCCGGAATCCAGGTTGAAAGTTCCCGCCTTTCCCGGTTTGCTGAGGTGGTGGGCTGGATCTATCGACATGTCATTCGTCCCGTGCTGTTTTCACGGGAGTCAGAAACCGTTCATAACGAAACCATCGAGGCACTGGCCTGGATGAGTCGGCACCCGGCCTTCTGCGATTTGGCCGCCAGTTTTTGTGAGGCTCCGGAGCTCCCGGTGCATCTGTGGGGGCTTAGGTTCCCGAATCCGGTGGGCCTGGCAGCCGGCATGGACAAGCAGGCCGTGGCGGCGCCCATCTGGCCCGCGCTCGGTTTTGGCTTTAGCGAGCTGGGTGGAGTGACTCAGCTGGCGCAGCCGGGCAATCCTGCCCCGCGCATGTTTCGGCTCGTCTCCGAGGAGGCTTTGATTAATCGGATGGGTTTCAACAATCCGGGGGCCGATGCGGTCGCCCGGACCCTGGGTCAGTGGAAGGCTTCGGGCCGATGGCCTGTCCATCCGGTGGGCATCAACTTGGGCAAATCGAAGCTGACCGCCTTGGAGCATGCGGCAGAAGACTATGCCTATTCCTTCCGAGCTCTTTGGGGGCTGGCTGATTTTTTTGTGGTGAATGTGAGTTCCCCCAACACGCCCAACTTGCGCCAGCTGCAGGACCGCGAGGCGCTACGGGATATCCTGCTCCAACTGCATTCGGTTCAAAATGAGCTTTTGGCAACGAAGTCCCCCATGGCCGGGGCCTCGTCCGCTTCCGCAGGCCGCAAGCCTATCCTGGTCAAAGTTGCCCCGGATCTCTCCTGGGAGGCGTTGGATGATATTGTGGGTTTGGTTGAGCCTTGTCAGCTGTCCGGCATCGTGGCCACCAACACCACTCTGGCTCGACCGGAGTCGTCGGATCCAGCGCTCCAGGGATTGCTGGCCGAGACCGGAGGGCTGAGCGGGCGGCCATTGAAACAGCGGAGCACCGAGGTCGTTCGACATCTGTATCGTCAACTCCAGGGCCGCGTTCCCATTATCGGCGTCGGCGGGATTTTCACAGCGGAGGATGCGTGGGAGAAGATCCAGGCAGGAGCCAGCTTGGTTCAAGTCTACAGCGGATTGGTTTATGAAGGCCCAACCTTGTGTCGCGACATCGTCAGCGGGCTGAAGGAGAAAGTCGCGGCGGCTGGCCTCCGCTCGATCTCCGAAGCGGTTGGAAGTTCTGTGCGGTAGGGATCCTAACAATACACCAGCAGCGTGTTCTTGATCGGGTTGACCTGATGGTGGCTGAGGAGTTTGGAGATGAAGATGTCGCTCAACTTCTGTCCCTCGGGGATCAGCAGCATCCCGTTCGCGGTGTAGATTCCCCGAGCCAGCACCATGCCTGGGGTCAGCTCGTTGAGGAGCACCTCGCGTTGTCCTCGGCTCACAAAGTCGCCGGGCCCCGCCCGCAAGAGCGCCCGCACGGCCTCCGGATCCAGGGCATTGCCCGCCAGCCGTTTGAGCTCCGTTAGCGTCTCCGCCTCGTTCTTGCCAATGTCGACATAAGTGATGGCGGCGGTGAGCAGCCGGGCCAGCCAGGGGATCTCGCTGCCGGCGATCTGGTCTGGGTAACCTTGACCATCAAACCGTTCGTGGTGGCTGCGGATCAGTTTGCCAACATCGGACAGCTTGTCGATGAAGCCCACCAGCTCTTGTCCCCAGACAGGATGTTGATGCAGCAATGTTCTTTCGGCCTCACTGAGTGAGCTGGGGAAACGGTGAAATTTTTTGATGAGGTCGCGAGGTATTCCCAACAGTCCGATGTCGTGTAGCTGCGCGGCGATGTCGAGCGTGAGGCGTTCCTCCGCGCCCAGCTGCAGTGTTGCCGCTATCTTCTCGCACATGAGTCGGACCCGTCGTCCGTGGCTGCCGAGGCTGGGGTAGAACGTCTGCAGAACTTTGACACACAGCTCCACGGAGCGGTGGAGATTTTGATTGAGAGTGCGGTTCAGCGTCTCCAGCTGCCGGTTCTGCTCCAGCTCTCGTTGGAGCTGCTTTTCCAGACTTAAATTCGCGGCGCTCAGCTGCTGGTTCAGCTGTTGGGTCTGCGTGGTGAGCCGCTCGTTCTGCACGAGCAGCTGATAGCGGTGGAGCCCGTTCTTGACGGTGGCCAACAATTCCTCGCGCACCCAGGGCTTGATGACAAAGCGATAGATCTCCCCGCGGTTGATGCACTCGAGGACGGTTTCGAGGTTGACGATGCCGGTGATGAGAATGCGGGTCGCGTGAGGTTGGATCAGCTGGGCTTTGGCGAAGAAGTCTAACCCGTTCATCCGCGGCATGTGGTTGTCGCTGAGGATCACCGAAAAGGAGTGTTGACGGACCAGCTCGAGGGCCTCCTGCCCATCGCGCGACGTCATCACCTCGTAGCCGCTCGATCGGAACAGCTCCTGAAGGAGTTCCCGCAAAACTTCCTCGTCATCGACAATGAGAAGGCGTGGCGGAGATCCTTCCAGCTGCGGCCGTGCGTCAAGGGCGGGAGCGAATCCTAGCGTGACGGGTAGTGGAGCCATGCGAGCCTAGTCTGGAAGCATTAGGAGTAGGATTGCCATCTCCCAGCGGAGGGCTGGGTGTAGGCCTGATGGACCAGCCGCAGATGGCGGACGGAGGCATTCACCTGGACCATTCCGGAACGGACTACACTGAGCTTCTGCTCCAGGAGGGCCTGGTTCTCCTGCTCGAGCCGCTTAAGCAACGTGACCTGTTCCCTAAGCTCGGGCGGAAGTAGGCTGAGGCCGGGGGCGGTCCATCCCTGGTGCCCGCCTGCCTGTTCGAGGACTCCATCGATCTGGACTTGAAGCCTGGTCTTTTCCGACTGGAGCTCCTTGAGAGCTTTCCATTCGGAGGAGGTTATCGCCGTCCGTTCAGACTCGCTTAGCGATTGCCAGGCTCGGAGTAAGGGAAGCAGAGCGGGCAGAAGTGATTGAAGGCTTAGATTTCTCATCCTGATCATCCGTGAGCTTCCAGAGAGGGGCGACCTTCCGCGTGGGTGGCTCCGACCTCCTTGGACAGCATCTCCGCCCAGGCGTCCCGGACGACGGTCAGACGCTGGATGACCTCGCGCAATCCGGTTTCCTCTTTCTGGATGTTGCTTTCTTGAAGCCGTCGATCGAAGTAGCTGTAGAGCCCTCGCATGGTGGCGGAGAACTCGCCTCCAGCGGTCATGTTGAGGCTGAGGTTCAGCTCGTTGATGATGTCCTGAGCGCGAATGATGTTGTTGCTAACCGTCTGGTTAAATTCCAGCGGATCCTCGTTTTCAAATGCGGCCAGGGCTTGGTTGAGAAAGCGAATCGCCCCATCGTACAGCATTAGTACCAGCTGTCCTGGGGGGGCCGTGTTGGTGGCTACGTTGCGATACGACTGCCACGGGTTCCCATACGTCATGCGGGAAAGAGTGTCGGTTAGGGGTTAAGTTCAGGATTGCGGTTCTGTGATCACTTCAGCGAGCAGCCGCGAGAGCCGGTTGATCAGCTCGGGCGGCGGATAGTTCTTGGTTTCGACCAATCGAGTGGCGCGCTCCACTTCCTCCTGGCGCACGTCAGGTTCGGCCTTCAGCGCCTGATCCAGCGCTGCTGCCGATTCGAAGTGCGGCTCGGACTGCGGAGCCTTGGTGGTCTTCGTAGGCTCTGGTGACACCCCTGGGGTCACTGGCAGCCTGATTGAGTTCGTGTTGACTTGCATATCCGCTCAGCCTCTCTTCCAGGACATGACTTTGGTTCGGTCATGTTCCACATTCATTCCATCGTAACTTATTGGAAAAACTGTAGCCTGTTGGCGCGAATTTTTCTTACTTCCGGAGGGGGCGTTTCCGTCGCCGCTGGTGTTGGATGCCGAAATACCTTACCGTCGCGGTAGCGTTGCGAAGAGGGAGTGAAGGCTGTATTGGGCGAATCTTCGCGGAGAATTGAGGATCAGTGTGTCTCCGGAGTCCGTTGGATATGCCTCATTCTGAGAGTTTTGAGCAAAGCGTTTCGCGGCGGTGGCCACTTCGGGTACTCCGGAATCGAAGACCTCATCTGTGGCCCAAACGATCTCCCCTCGTCGGGCCTCGATCAGTTTCAACCGCCACCCGACGGACACTGGGCCGTAGGGCTGAAAGTGCGTCATCTCGGCGAAAAGCACCGCCTGACAGGAATAATGTTCCCGTAACTTGCCAAGCAGTTCCAGGGGGAACGGTTCGTCGGCCTTCCACTGGGAGCGACCGCTCCACCGTCGAAGTTTCTCGGGGGAAATACGAACCACCTCGAAGGCGTAGGCTCTTCCGAGTTCGCGGGCAAGAATCTCTCCGTTTGATTCCAGCACGGAATCGGAGTCGGCGTTGGGCGTTCCGGGCGTGAGGGGCAGGATCGCCACCCGTCGCATGTCGGCGGGCAGGCTCTCCTTGGATCGATACACGTTCGCGGGGCTGAAGCTCCGGGCCACGGGTTTCTCCAGCTTGCTTTTGAACCACCGGGTCAGAAAGAAGCTGCCCGCATTCGCTCGGGGCGGTTCCCATCCGAGCAGAATCACAGCGAGGAGCATCCAGCCTAGGCACTTCATGAGGGAATCATCCGAAGCTCTTGGTGATGTATTGAAGCTGTTGGTTGATCTTCGACTGAGCCGTTTCCATGGCTACAAACCGCTCGATCATCGCCGCTCGGACCGCCAGCACCTGACGCTCCTGCTCGGCGATCTGGGTGTCGATATCAGAGACCTGATCGTCAAACGTTGCCTGCTTGTCGGCGAGATCTCCGTCCTCCCCGGCAATCCTCTCCAGATACGCATGCATTTTCGTGGCCATGCCACTGGTGCTGTTGGTGAAATAGTCCTTCACCCCACTGAGGTTGCTGGCCAACGCCTGATCGAGCAAAGCCTCATCGGAGAGGCTGATCAGGTTGTCGGTGCCGTTGGAAGAGATGCCGAGATCCGAAAGCAGGTCGATAGTCCCGGTTAGGCCGGTGATCTGGGAGTTGGACAGGCTGCGCAGATTGCTTGTGATGGTGAACGCGTCCTGCTCGGCGGCCAGAATTCCAGCGGTCACCTTTCCCTTGTCGTCCGTCGTGCTGGATGTGTAGCTGTCGATGGCCGAGTTGCTTTTGTTGTATTCGGTGATGAAGTCCTTGATCGCCTGTTTGATCTTCTTGGTGTCGGTGGTGATATCGATGGTGGTCGTGCCCGTGGTCAGAACCGACACATTCAGGCCGGCGATACCCGAGCTGTTCTCATCGATCACATTGGACTTACTGCTGAGCACCTCGGTGCTGTCGTTCAATTGATAGAGCAGGTCGCTCCCTAGAGTTAATCCGGTGGAGGTGGATAGCCCTGCGGCCGCCAGGAAGTTGCCTGTCACGTCCTCCAGCGCCATCCCCAGGCTGCCGGTCGTCTTGTTGCTCAGGACGACCCTGTCTTTGGTAGGATCGTAGGTGGCAATCACGCCGGCCTCCGAGGAGCTGATGCGATCCAGGACGTCGTTCAAGGTGTCGTCAGTGGTGCTGTAGCTGATCGAGACTCCGTTGATCTTGAAGGCGCCGGCACTTCCCCCGGTGATGGCGGTGCTGAAGTTGGAGTTGGAAAGCGCACTCGAGGTTTGCAACGCTCCCAGCTTGGACGAGCTGGTGATCTCGTTGGTGTCGTTGTTGTTCAGCCGGGCAATGGTGAGAAAATTGCTTGTGTCATTGGCGCTGCCGAGAATGATCTTCTGACCGGATGCCATCTCGAGCGAGATCTTGTCATCGGTCGAATTGTAGCTCCCCGTCACCGTGCCCCCGGTGGCCGCGCTGATCTTGTCGAACACCTGTTGCAGAGTATCGGTGGTGGCGACCTCAACCTTCTTTCCGTTCACCGTGAATGTGCCGGCAGTGACCGGAGTGGTGAAAGGGGTCGAGCTTAGGACGAGGCTCGAGACGTCATCCGTCGCACTCAGCGAGCCGCCTGAATTCTCGGATCCGGCCACCACCGAGCTGGTGGCGAGGGAATTGATCTTGAACTTGTAGCTTCCTACCGCCGAGGCCGATGAAGCGGTTGCCGACGCGATGTCGGTATCGGTGGAGTTAGCCGCCCGGGTATCGAACAAGCTGCCATCCTTGAGCGCGCTGACCTTGGATTGGAGCGTCGTCAATTGCGATTGGATGACGCTATATGCCGAATTTCGACGTGCGATGAGCGCCTGTTCCGTCTGCAGGAGACGTTGCGGCGCGCGATCGACCTCCGTCAGTTGATCTACCATGCTCCTCCAGTCGAAACCGGAAGCCAGCCCAGAAAGTCCTAGTTCAATTCCTGCCATACGCGCACCAATCAGTACAGTTATCGGCAATAATCTACCCCCCTTGATCTTTTCCGACCGGGAAGGGGATAACCCGGACGGCGGATGACGCCGTCCGGGTTCCCGATTGCTTAACTTTTCGTTTCAGCGTGAACCCTTAGGACAGGAGCCTGAGGGCCGACTGCGGAACCGCGTTGGCCTGAGCCAACATCGCTGTGCCTGATTGGACCAGGATGTTGTAACGGGCGTATTTGGTGCTTTCTTCGGCAACGTCCACATCCTTGATGCGGCTGTTTGCGGCGGAGAGGTTATCCTTCAGCACACCCAGCTGTTCGTTGGTGTATTGCAGCCGTGAGAGGCTGGCGCCGGCGGTGGCACGATCACTCGCCAACTGAGTGATGGCGTTCTTCACACTCGTGAGCGCGCTCGAGGCGTTACCTGTGCTGGTCACGGACGCTGAGCTGAGCCCAGTGTAGGTGGCAGAACCCAGGTTGACCGCACTCATCGAGAAGGTGGTGCCTTCGCTGTCGATGGTGACGGACAGGGCGCTCGAGCTGAACAAGCTCACTCCGTTGAAGTCTTTCGACGCTACATTGGTGATGTAGGAGGAAAGAGTACTGAATTCGTTGTTGTACAACGTCCGATCACTGTCACTCTTCGTCACGTCCTGGGCCAGAACCGCCAATTCACTCATACGGTCCAAGGCCTTAGCCACCTTGCCCATGAACCCGTCCTGGGTTTGGCTGAACGAGATGGCGTTGCTGACGTTACTCTTCGCCGCAGCCGTCCGGCTGATCTGGGCATCGAACCTCATGGACACGGCCAAACCGGCGGCGTCGTCTTCGGGGGAAACGATCTTGGAACCCGAGGACAAACGAGCCAGTGATTTGGCCAACAACGAGGACGATTCCGAGAGCTGCCGAGCGCTGCTCTGCGCCGAAACATTAGTATTAATAACCATAAACTTCTTCCATGAATGCCCGGTTAGGGGCGGTGAAACGGCATCCCTGCCGTCGGGTGAACTTTTGTCAGGAGGGCGCCCACCCACTTTCCCTGCCAGCGGTTCTAGGTGGCTGGCCACCGCGTCGCTCTCGCGACCCTTTTCCATCGGCAAGCTGGGGAGGAAAATTCAGGCGTCGGCGTCGGGGGTTGGTTTTTGTTAATCTATGTCAGAGAATGGGATAGGGCGTGAGGATAGGTGTCCTGGGATGGGGCTATGGCAGCCCACAATGTCCTGCCCTAGGGCAGAATTTGGCATGCCTCGATTTACGGTAGGGCGAGACTCCGTCGAGCCCGCAACGGCCCCGGGCTTTCCTTTAACAAAAGGGCTACCCTGATAAGGCCTTTTGAACGGTAGAGGCACTGCGGTCCACAGGGCGCTCGGACTCTCCAATGACGTGGGTAGCGGGGTGGCACTTTGGAGCGCGGAGACATGTCTCCGCTTTTCCTGCGCGCGGCGGAGTGGCGGGGGGGTGCCATAGGTGAATGGGTTCGTGGAAGGGGATAAGGCGACGTGAAGGAACAGCGGTGTCGTGCCACCGCGGTCCATAGTCGTCATGTGCCTCGCGCAGCGTCTTGGAGTGCGTGCAGGCCTCGGCCGCTCGGTAGCCCGGGGCTACGATCACGTCACGCCCTGCGCTCGGGGATGCGCATCCCGTAGAATGAGCGGTAGACGAAGACGAGCGCGATCAGGAAGAAGGCGATGCCGATCCCTTTTCGCATCGCTGCGTTGGTCATGGCCACCGCAATCTCCACCGCCAGCAGGCCAAACAAGGTGGTGAACTTGATCACTGGGTTGAGCGAGACCGAGGAAGTGTCCTTGAAGGGGTCTCCCACAGTGTCGCCCACAACGGTGGCCGCATGGATCGGGGTGCCTTTTGCCCGCATGTCGACCTCGACAATCTTTTTCGCGTTGTCCCAGGCTCCCCCGGCATTGGCCATGAAAAGCGCTTGGAACAGTCCGAAGAAAGCCATGGCAATCAGGTAGCCGATGAAGAAGTACGGGTTGAAGAACGGGAGCGCGAGTGCGAAGGAAAAGATCACGATGAAGATGTTGATCATGCCCTTCTGCGCATATTGCGTGCAGATCTTCACCACCTCCTTGCTCGCCTCGGTGGATGCCGGTCCTTCGTCGAGTTTGATGTTGTCCTTGATAAACACCACCGCGCGATAGGCCCCGGTCACGACGGCCTGGGTAGAAGCCCCGGTGAACCAATAAATCACCGATCCCCCCATGAGCAATCCCAGGAGCACTTCCGGTTGGACGAGACTGAGCTGAGCCACCGCATTTCCGTAGGTTTTTTCCAACAAGAGGATGATTCCGAACACCATCGTGGTGGCTCCTACCACCGCGGTTCCGATGAGCACTGGCTTGGCGGTGGCTTTAAAGGTGTTGCCGGCGCCATCGCCTTTTTCAAGGAGCAGCTTGGCGTTTTCGAAATCGGGCTGGAAACCAAACTGTTGTCGGATCTCGTTCGCAATGCCGGGCTGGGCCTCGATCTGGCTGAGTTCGTAGACCGATTGCGCATTGTCGGTGACGGGCCCGAAGCTATCCACGGCGATGGTGACGGGACCCATGCCCAGGAACCCGAAGGCGACCAATCCGAAGGCGAAGATCGGGGGCGCAAATGGGTAATCGGGCATCGAATGGATCAGGGAGGGGTGCTGAGACACCGCGTAACTCACCCACATGAGCCCCATGATGGTCAGTCCTTTCCAGAACGCCGAAAAGTTGCCCGCCACAAAGCCAGACAGAATGTTGAGGGACGCGCCACCATGGTCCGAGGAAGTGGTGATCTCCTTCACATGCCGGGAAGTGGTGCTGGTGAACACCTTGGTAAACTCTGGGATGACCGCACCCGCCAGAGTGCCGCAGCTGATAATGACCGACAGCACCCACCACAGACCTTGTCGCGTCGCCCCTTCCAAGGGGGCGAGCAGCAAGTAGCTGGCACCAAAGGTGACGGCTATGGAGAGAATCGAGGTGATCCAGACGAGGTGGGTCAGCGGGTCCTCCAGGTTGAATTCTTTTCGATGGCCATACCAGGCCCGGCTTAATCGCTCGTTGAACCAGTAGGCTCCCAGCGACGTGATGACCATGAGTATGCGCATGGCGAAGAGCCACAGGATCAAAATGCCGCAGAGAGTCGGGCTTTTGGCCAGTGCCAGAGCGAGGAAGGTGATCAACGCCACGCCGGTAACCCCGTAGGTCTCGAATCCATCGGCGGTCGGACCCACGCTGTCCCCCGCATTGTCCCCCGTGCAGTCGGCGATCACCCCCGGGTTTTTGGGATCGTCCTCCGGAAGGTGGAAGACGATTTTCATGAGATCGGCCCCGATGTCGGCGATCTTAGTGAAAATTCCGCCGCAGATCCGAAGCGCGCTAGCCCCCAAAGACTCCCCGATGGCGAAGCCGATAAAGCAGGGGCCGACCAAGGTGGCCGGAAGAAACAGGAGGATCGCAATCATGAAGAACAACTCCACGCTCACCAGGAGGAGGCCGACGCTCATGCCGGAGCGCAGCGGGATGAGGAGGGTCGCGAGGGGTGGTCCTTGCAGTGCGGAGAAGGCCGTTCTTGAGTTCGCTACCGTGTTGATCCGGATGCCGAACCACGCCACTCCGTAGGATCCCAGGATTCCCAAGATGGAACTGAGCAGAATCACGATCACGTGGCCGGCGGATTGCTGCTGGAGTCCTGCGAAGTAGTATCCCATGCAGGCGGCAATGAGCAGCCACAAGATCAGCAGGAAGCGTCCTTGCTGGAGAAGGTAGGTCTTGCAGGTTTCCCAGATGATCTGGGATACCGCCCGCATGCGGTCGTGGACTGGCAATGCCGCGGTGTGGACATACTGTCGCCAGCCGTAGACGCTGGCCAGCACGCAGACCACCAAACCGAAGTAGAGGATGGCCGTCCCTGGCACGGTGCCTCCCAGTAAGGAGAACTGAATCCGATCCAGTTGGGGGAGCACGAGGTCGGCTTCGCTGGCCGGTAGCGCGAGAGGGCTGAGGAGGAGAACGTACAACGCATGAAACCAAGAGGAGGTTCGGTTCATAGGCTTACGGTCCTTTTTTGACAGACTTCGGCCTGGTTTGCCAAACTATTTGCGAAGATACGTCGAAAGACGTATTCCTCATAGGGGTCGTTTTGAGTTAGGCTGCCGAGTGTCTAAATTACTTGGGCGAAATAGGTTATGATCAGCATATTATTGATCGAAGATGAGCCACAGATGCGACGGAACATGGAAACCGTTCTGTCCATGGAAGGCTTTCGGGTCATTTCCGCCGAAAACGGGCGGGTTGGCGTCGACAAGGCGCGAGCGGAGAACCCGGATTTGGTCTTATGCGACGTCATGATGCCGGAGTTGGATGGCTATGGGGTGCTGGAGACCCTGAGGAAGCAGGAATCGACCAAGGCGACTCCGTTCATCTTTCTGACGGCCAAGGGCGAAAAACCGGACATCCGGCTGGGGATGAACCTGGGTGCCGATGACTACCTGACGAAGCCGGTGGCCATCGATGATTTGTTGTCGGCCATTCAATCGCGTCTGGATCGGGCCCGGCAGCAAGCGGAGGCGGCCCAAGCCGCGGTGGAGTTCCAGCCTGATTTCTCGAGCGCCAAGCCCTTGGAGGCGCTGGGCTTGACTCCTCGTGAATCGGAGGTGCTGCTATGGGTGGCGCAAGGCAAGACCAATGCCGAAGTGGCCATCATTTTGGGGATGGTGGAGAGCACTGTGAAGAAGCACCTGGAGCATATTTTTGAGAAACTGGGAATCGAGAGTCGAAATGCCGCCACCTTGCGCGCCATCGAAGTGCTCAGCACACGCTCACGGATTTCCTGAAGCCGCCCGGCGTGCCGGGTTCTGGCTCTGGGCGTGGATTCTCCTGTGTCTGTTGGGCGCATCTGCCTCCTGGGGGCAAGTCCAGCGTCCGCGGTCGGCGGCCGTGGCGGCCCCGCTTCGGCCGCTTTCGCTGATTACCAACCTAGGTCAGCTGCGTGAGTTATCGCGAGTGGAGGCGGATCGGGGGCATCCGGTGCGGGTCGCCGCGACAGTGACGCTCTACGACTCGCAGTGGGACGCGCTGTTTGTCCATGATGGCTCGGCCCCCACCTTCGTTTTTCGGACCAATCGATCCCAGGCCTTCCGTGTGGGTGAAGTCATCGAGATCGTTGGGCGGAGCCGAGTCGGATTCACGCCTTCCATCGAGGCCTTCGAGCTGCGCCCGACCGGCCAGTCCGGCCCGCTTCCGATTCTAGAGGCCACTTTGGAGGAGCTGATTTCCGGGCGAATGGATTGTCAGCGGGTCAAAGTGAGGTCGGTCATTCGTTCCATGTATGCCGAGTTTGATCGTCTGACGTTGGAATTCGGCGAGGCCGGAGGGCGTTACGAGGCTCATCTCGCCAATTACACCAACCGCTTTCTACCCACGCATCTGCTGGACGCCCGTGTCGAGATCACCGGGGTGGTGGGGGCCAACCTGACCAGCCAGAGCCGGGCGATGGGCGTTCGCCTTTATCCAGTCGATCTGAATTCGATCCGCGTCATCGAACCAGCGGTCACCAACGGGTTCGACCGTCCGTCGCAAAGCATCGACACCGTGCTGTTCTTCAACTCAGCCGCCGGTGTGGGCCAGCGCATTAAGATTGAAGGAGTGGTGACCATGGCCTCCGGTCTGGGACGGGTCTTCGTTCAGGATGAGACCGGGGGCATGGGGGTTCTGCTCTCGAGATCTCCACTTCGCAGGGACCCGAACGGCCTGTATTTGAACATCCCTCATCCTGGGCACCTGGAGCCCGGCGACCGGGTGGAGGTCCTCGCGTATCCGGCCTTGGGCCGGGACTTCGCGCCCATGCTGACGGAGGCCTGGATGCGCAAGCTCGGGAAATCCGTTCTTCCTACGCCCGTTCGGATCAGTGCTGCGAGCGCACTGACCGGCACCAATCATGCCCGTGTCATCAAGATTGAGGGCAATCTTCTGGCCGCCGAGTCTCGGTCCCTGCCGGCTTCGACCAACAGCATCCTCACCTTGAGCGACAACGATGTCATATTCGAAGCGGAGGTGGTTGGCCCTTCCCCGCCCCTGCGTCTGGCGAGCCGTTTGGAGATGACTGGCATTTGTGTTGTGGAGATGGACGAGTGGCAACAGCCTCGTGCCTTCCGCCTTCAACTGCCCGGTCCCCACTGGATTCGGGTCCTGCATGCACCGTCGCGCTTCGGGCTTCAGCATGCCCTGGCGCTGGCGGGGGCCATCGGCTTGATTTTGGCTGGATCCAACTGGATTCTTCGACGGCAGGTGGCCCGGCATTATCGAAGCGTTGTGGAGAAAGATCAGATCAACACCGCTCTCGAAAAGAAGGTCGGTGATCGGACCATGGAGTTGGAGCGCGCGAATCGGCAGCTTCGCCAAGCGGAACAAGAATTGAAGCGGGCGCTCGCGATGGAGAAGCAATTGAACGAGCTGAAGAGCAACTTCGTCTCGATGGTTTCCCACGAGTTTCGAACACCGCTGGGAATCATCGGCTCCTCAGCGGAGATCCTGGTGCGCTATTTTGGACGTCTGACAGAACAGCAGCGAGCGGAGCACTTGGAGGCGATCATTAAATCCGTGCGGCGAATGGCGAGCATGATGGAGGACGTGCTGCTCCTCAGCCGGGTTGACGCCGGTTCGGTACAGTTTAAGCCCGTCGCCTTAGAATTGGGAGGTTTCTGTCGTCGCCTGGTGGATGAGGTTTCCTCAGCGACCCATCGAACCTCTCCGATTCGGCTGGCGATCTCCCCGGATTTGCCGAGCGAGATCCGAGCCGACGAGAGCCTGCTGCGGCACATTCTCACGAACCTGCTGAGCAACGCGGTGAAGTATTCGCCCGTCGCCAAACCCGTTGACTTGCGGGTGATCACCGAAGGCGGTCAGCTCGTGTTCGAGGTCTCCGATGAAGGGATTGGGATTCCGGCGGCTGATCTGAATCGGCTGTTCAACGCTTTCTATCGAGGAAACAACGTTGGCCAGGTGAGCGGGACGGGTTTGGGGCTCGTGGTGGTAAAGCGGTGCTGCGATTTGTGCGATGGGTCGGTGACGGTGCGTAGCGAGGAGGGAAAGGGGACCGTCTTTACCGTGCGTCTTCCCTTGCTCCGCGGGGCTTAGGTGGAGGTCGCCCTCGCTAACTCCTGGATTTTGGGTTGGGCAAAAGAGGGGTTCTCTGCTCTAATAAAGGCACTATGGCGTGGTATACCGCTTTCACATTACGGTCCCGCTCGGTCTGGATGGTTCAGTGTGCCGCGACGCTGGCTTTTGCTCTGTGCGTGCCTTGTTTGAGGGCAGGAGTGGAGGTCCCGCAGGAACTGTTTCGCGAGTCGATGGCGGTCTGCCGGGCCACGATTCTCGGCTGCGAGTCTTTTCGCGACTCCGCGGGCCTGCTTCAAACCCGGACCTTCGTCCGGGTGGAAGAGCGGTTCAAAGGCCGATTTCCCACCCTGCTCACCTTGGTTCATCCCGGGGGCTTTGACGGGCAGCGGGGGGTCCAATGGGGGCACGATCCGCTCTTCAGACCGGGCGAGGAACGATTGCTATTCCTGAGCCGCCGTCCGGATGGAACTCTCCGCTGCACCACCGGCGCGGGTAGCGCGATCCGCTTGCGCCAGGCCGGGCCAGCTTTGGCTAACACCCAGGTGATTCATCCGGTGCTGTTAGTTATGCGAGCTTGCGCCGCAGGAGCCCCGGAGTCCCCGGAATCCGATGTGACGGACCAGGGGGTGTTGGCTCCTTACCTGGCCGGCGAGGCCGATTTTCTTCCGCCTCCTCCGTTGAGTGGATTGATGACGGATGCCAGCGGGCGGTCGTCGCGCTTCATCGCTTCCGACCGAGGGCAGGCCATCCCCTACCTTGTCGATGTCTCCACCCTGCCGGCGGGCATGAGCGTCGAACAGGGTTTAGGGGCGGTTCGCGCGGCCTTCGCGGCCTGGTCGGCCGTGACCCCTTTCACCTTTGAGTTCGAAGGGTTCGAGGATTTTGGAGCGGCCGCTTCGAACATCGAAGCCTCTGACGGCCGGATCCGCATCCAGCTCCATGATCGCCACGGCGCCATTCCGACGGCCTCGGTTCTCGGGATCGGTGGCCGTGCCTATCACTCGTCGGGAAACCCCGCGAACACCTGGGGAAAAGGAGGAGCCGTGGCCGGGGTTGAATTTCATCAGAGTGTAAGCGGGTTTGTAGTGATGTCGCACGTCAATCCCTCCGCGCGCAACCTCTCCACATTCACCGAAACCTTGTGCCACG
The DNA here is from genome assembly GCA_016793885.1 of Verrucomicrobiales bacterium. Taxonomy (NCBI): domain Bacteria; kingdom Pseudomonadati; phylum Verrucomicrobiota; class Verrucomicrobiia; order Verrucomicrobiales; species Verrucomicrobiales bacterium. The sequence goes on along the minus strand of JAEUHE010000097.1, from coordinate 20,628 downwards.
AGATTGGCCACGTTCTGAGCATGGCCCACTCCAGCGAGAATCCCTTCGAGGCCGATGCTCGGCTGAAGGAGGCGATGATGTATTACTCCGCTCACGGCGACGGCCGGGGCGCCCGGCTGACCGAGTATGATCGGTCGACTATACTTCAGGTTGCGCCCCGGGGGAATACACCGCCCTTCTCCTACGATCGAATCATCGATGCGGTCACGCAGCCTGGCGCCGCCCTCAACATCGCTGGAATGAATGAGGTGGAAGCTGTCGGGTATGATCTTCAGTCAGCTCAGGTGGTGTTCCAATCGGCTCTGGCCACTTCGGACAATGGATCCTTTTCGGTGACTGGCACGCGGGTTCGGTTCACCCCGGCAGGCTTTTTCGCAGCCCCGCGGATCGAGAATCTGGAGAGTGGTGAAGCCTATGATCGGATCTATGTGAGGCACTTCGACGGCACTAACGCATCGGCCTACGCGACGATCCGGGTGGTTTCCTTTCAGCGTGATCAAAACCGTGATGGGGTGCCTGACGAATGGATTCGGTCTTACTTTCCTAACGGAGGCGCAACCGCAGCCGCATCGGCCGATCCAGACCGCGATGGGTTCACCAACCTGAGGGAGTACCAGTTGGGCTCGAACCCGGCTCAAGCCGCTTCCAACTTTCGAATCGTCTCCCTGGATTCGCAGGAAATGCGCTTTCAGGCGAAGCCCTACGAGGTTTATGAAGTTCATGGATCCGTCGACGGGATCGTCTTCCAACGCGAGTATGCGCCCGTGGTGGCGTTGGCGCCGGAGGCTGTGTTCGCGCGCTATCGGCTGGAGGGTAGGCCCTACCGGCTTCTGCGAGTCGTGAAAGTGCCCTAGCCGACGGTTTGGGCCGCCTGTTCTAGATGGGTTAGAGGCTTCCACGACTCTTGGATTGTGCCGATACTCTCTTTCGTGGACGATCTAGGGATGCGGCGCTTGTAAACCCGAACGCAGCGTTCTAAGTTCGTCACCATCTCATCATGAATGCCGTTTGTCGCATCATCGCGCTTCTGCTCCTCGTCCTGGCCTGCGCTGAGGCGTCGAGTTCCACCCTGGTGAACATGGGGGACACCTGGAGTTATCTGAAGATCCCTTTCCAGGTGGTCGAACCCGCCAAGGCCTGGACCCAGCCGGAGTTCGACGACTCATCCTGGCCCGTGGCGAGCAGCGGCTTCGATCTGGAGCATCGGCATGTGGGGCTGCAGGAGGTGCGGGCTCGTCCGGCGCCCGCGCGCGTGTTTTTGCGTCGGCGGTTTGTCGTAACAGATGTGGCCGGTGTGCGGTCGTTGCGGTTGCTGGTGGAGCACGAGCAGGGCTTCAAGGCCTATATCAACGGGCTTCCCGTGGCCACGGTGAAAGAGCCGGGGATGACCGTTCTCAAGCCCGACCCGTTCCTCCCCAACGAGGAACAGGTGATTCTCACGACTGCCGAGATCGATCTCACGGCGCATCGTACGCTGCTGCGTCAGGGGGAAAACGTGCTCGCTTTGGAGGGCGACCAGAGTTGGCCGAGCACTTCGCCGGTGACCCTGAGCGGTCTGCTCACCGCCAACATTTCTCGGGGGCCCTTTATCCAGAACACAACTCCCAACAGTGTGACGGTCGTTTGGCGGACCGATGTTGCCATGGACACGACCCTCGAGTTTGGGCCTTCGCCCATGCTGGGCCGCATGGCCAGGCAGTCAACGCTCACGAACGAACATGTGGTCGCCCTCACCGGGCTGGAGCCAGACACGGTCTATTTTTATCGTGTTCAGAGCTCTGACTCCTCGGGGGTCGTCCGATCGGAGATGGATTACTTTCGGACCTTCAAGGAGCGTGGGCCGGTGCGCTTCGTGCTGGTGGGCGACACCGGTCAGAACACCGCCGCCCAGTTCTTGAACGCGCGCATCATGGCGGATTTGAACCCGGACCTGGTTTTGCACGCGGGCGACATTATCTATGGCGGATTCGACGATCGTACTCCGGACAGTCGAATTTTCGCCCAGTATCTCACGTTGACCGGTCAGATGCGGAACACCCCCTTCTTTTTCGCGCTCGGGAACCATGACCTGAACTGCTGCGGGGGGGTGCCTGAGCATGATCCGTTGAACTTCTCGTCGAACGCGCTGAGTTTTCAACGCACCTTCTTCCTGCCGACCAATTCCGTGACCGAGACCGAGCACTTCTACTCATTTGACCACGGCGACGCCCATTTTGTCGCCCTGTACAACCCGTGGTTCCAGGTGTATGACTTCAACACCGGCACCGATCAGTACCGCTGGTTGACCAATGATCTTGCGGGGAGCCGGAAGCCCTGGAAGATCTTGTTTTTCCACTCGCCAATGGCCCACTCGGGTTTGCACGCCCTGGCGGATCGGAATGTGAACGGGGTGCTTGATCAGGCCGAGATGATGGGGACGATTCTGGCAGCCGCCCGTTTGTATGGGGTTCAGCTGGTGCTCAGCGGCCATGAGCACAACTACGAAAGGTTCGCTCCTACTAACGGGGTTCACACCGCTGTCTCTGGTGGTGGCGGGGCGGGGCTTTACTCCTTTCTGAGCCGCCATCCGCAGAGTGCCCAGTTCCATAGCATCAACCATTGTCTGAACGTGGAGATATCGGGGGACACGGCCGTCATTCAGGCGGTCACCACCAATGGCTTCGTCTTTGACAATTGGGTGATCCAGCGTTCCCTGCCCCTGGAGCCGATTTATCACTCCGCCTGGAATAGCCCTGCGGTGGAGGCGACGGCGTCGAACGATCAGGATGGCAACATCAACGGGCAACAGTTCGATTTCACTGGTGAGCCGATTCTGGGCCGGCATGGTGAAGTCTCGAACCTTGGGTGGACTTATGTGAACAATGATTCGACTCATCTGTACTTGGGTTTTGCTGGCCTGATGATTCCCGACAACGCCAACCTGTTTCTCTTCATCGATTCCCCCCGGTTGCAAGGGGTCCCGCGCATGGCGGGCGTGGGCGATGGGCTCCTGGATCCGCTGGTTGAGGGTGCCGATGGACTGGACTGCCTTGAGAACTTGGACTTCATCGGATTTGAGCCAGCGATCGGCTGCGTGCTGGGCGAGGAGTTTGCCGACGCCAATCTGCCAGGTTTCAAGCGCTCCAAGATGGCCTTTGCCGCTGGGCAAGGAGCTTTCTATCTTCGCCCCGGTTTGCCGGAAGTGCCCGGCATCCGGTTGCAGCAATATAACCGTTCGCCTCAGACGAATGCCGTGAGCATCTTTTTTAATGGGGCCTCCCTCGAGAGCAACGCAGATTATGTCGAGCTCGCCATTCCGCTCGTCGCCCTGGGGGATCTGTTGCCCGGGGACACGATCCGAGTGGCTGCCCTGGTCGGCAAGGGGAGTTTTGATCCTGAGTCGATGACCCGCTCCTTGGATACTGCGGTGCTGGGTGATCAATTGCGCATGGGGGATGAGCTGCGGGTGGCGTTAGGCTGTGTTAGGGTGCGGTTGGCTTTCCCTAGCGACCTGGATTCGGATGGCGACGGTCTGCCCGATAGCTGGGAGCACGCTCACGGGCTTCGGCCCACCGACTCGGCCGGGGCCAATGGCCCGCTGGGAGATCTTGACGGGGATCGGTCCACCAATATGGAAGAGTTTCTGGCGGGGACCGATCCGAACGACCCTCACTCCGTTTTGCGCTTAAACCTTAGCCTCGTGGGTGAGCGGCGGGTGAAGCTCGAATGGCCCATGCTGCCAGGGCGAAGCTACGTGATTCAGTATGCGGACAACCAGCTCGGGGAATTTCGAGAGCTGTATTCGGCGACAAGCGCGAGTCGCACGCATCTGACTCAGGCCGCCCGGCTGGATACGGCTCCGGCTTCGGCTGGCACCTACCAGCGAACCTACCGTTTGCAGCTCAAGCCCTGAATTAAGGCAGGATGAAACGGTGGGTGTTTGTTCCGAGAGCTCGGATGACCCGCTGAAGCTGAAAGGAAGTCGTTTCCATGAGGCTCCCATTGTTGAGCACTAGATTGCCGGTGGTTTCATGGGTTCTGATCTCCTGGTGTCCTGGCTCATCGGGAGCTGGCAGAGTCCACTGGAGGACGGACTTGCTCGTGATGTCGATACCTCCGGTGGTGTTGTCTGGAGTGGTGGAGATGGTTCGGTCTCCGGCCAGGATCGCATTCTTGCTCCCGCGGCGAGCGCTGATATTCAAGAAGTAGCTGATGGCTGAGTCATCCAGCGAGGTAAGCGTCGCTCCTCGGTACCGCATGGGGTCCATAGGGCAGAGCAAGGTGCGGGTGTTTCGGATGGTGTTGGTCAGGCTTCGGAAGTGGGGGGAAGCCTGTCCGCTCGGAATCGCCTCTTCACTGCCCCCTTGAGCGTGTGGAACTTCCCAGGGGAAACGATCCTCGTGGTCGGTGGCAAAGTCCTGCAAGGCGATCGCGATGAACCGAAGGTTTTCCTGACATTGCAGCGGGTTTCGGCGGTTCGTTTGCCGCATGTCGCGCAGTCGAGCCACGGCGACCAGCGCGAGTAACCCTATCGCTAGCAAAGTGATGCACAGTTCAGGAATTGTAAATCCAGCAGGAGCTTTGCGGGTGGACAGGACGAGGGAGCCTTCGGCAGTACCAGGGCACTCCCGGCCGTGGTCTGTCATGGGTCGTTCCGGGGAGTTGTGCTGAGCCCCAAACCGCATGGTTAAGACTATAGACCGGCGTGGTGGCGAGATGTCACGAGATTTTCCCCTTGTGAAAGCAGTCCTGGGCCGGGTGTAATGCTAATCTACCGATCCGGCCAGCGCTCAAGCATCTGGATCAGGGTCCTCTGGGCTTGGACCTGGCCAGACTTGGTGTCGTCAATGACGGTAGGTAAAAGTAGCTCATGCAGAAAGTCGAGTCACAGTCTCCGGTAGGGTTGTCTCAGCCTAAGGCGGCTGACGAAATTCCGGCAGCACTGACGTGGGGGCTGATCTGGCGGGCTCCGTTGGATCACTTAGCGAATAAATTTTTCACGCGCTTCTGGATTCGGCTTTTGTTGGGTGTGTTTCGATCCCGAGTCCTGGAGGTTAAGGGTTTGCAGCACATTCAGGAGGCTTGCGATCCGTTCATCTTGGCTCCCAATCACTCCCAGCGGCTGGAGGCCCTGTTGCTGCCTTCGCTGCTGGCATTGAATCGGCGTGGGAAGATGGTTCATTTTCTGACTGACTGGCTGGTCCTGCTCTACCCCCTGATTGGCCGCATCGTCCTGCTCAACGAACCCATCATTGTGACCCGCAAGAACGCGAAGTTTAAGTGGATGAACCTCGTGAGGAAACGCTATGAGAATCCGCTGTCCGCTTTCGATCAAGCGCGTCGGTTTCTGGCGCAGAAACGGCCGATCGGGCTCTATCCTGAAGGCACGATGAACCGGGATCGAAGCCGTTTGCTTCGCGGACAAAGCGGCGTCGCTCAGCTGTCGCTCGCTTGCCGGGTGCCGGTGGTGCCGGTGGGCATTCGGTTTCCCCAAGGTCGTCCGGGCAGCCGCGTGGGGGACTTGGAACCCATGGTGATTGAGTTCGGGCAGCCCCTTTTCCCGCCCGAGGTGCGAGGGGGAGGCGAACCTGAAGTTCATGAGATTCGTGATTGGCATGGGCAAATCATGCAGGCAATCTCTAGCCTTTCCGGCAAGCAGTGGACCCCGGACAACCAGAGGACCAGATATGTCGCTTAAAGATCGAGTGAGTGTGATCCGCGTGGAAGATGAAGCCGGGCGCCAGCAGGCGCTGACGGTCATGCGGGCTATCTATCGAGACGAGAAGAACTGGGTGCAGGCGGACGAGAAGCTCGTTTCGCAGGCCGACCTGGGCAACGATGGGATGTCTTGGTTTGTCGTGCGGGTCGATCAGACTCCGGTCGCGGTGCTGCGCGTGCTCTACAACCTTCCGATCGAGCTCTATCGGAACTATGGCTTTAAGATGACCCAGGCGAACCTGGATCTGGAGACCTTCCTTAAGGAAAACCGAATCGCCGAGATCGGCCGATTCGCCGTGCTGCCCGATTATCGCAAGTTCATCGTGATTGTGGGTGCGCTGATGCGGGCTGCCGTCAGGGAGACAATCGAGCGCGACTATACCCACTACATCACCGATGTGTTTGAAGGCGAGGCCAACAGCCCCTATGACTTTCATCGGCGGGTGATGGGTTTTCAGACCGTGGCGACCCACGATACGGGCGAGCTGAACTGCCCGTGCCGACGTATCACCATGCTGCTGGACTTGAAGGAAGCGTATAACCGACTTCGGAAAGAGGGCGGCTGGATCTACCGCTTTCTGACTGAGGATTGGACTGAGGCGCATCATCGCGCCGTTCTTTTGGATCCTGAAACCCACTTCTCGCAGGCGCGGGGTTGAGCGCCATGGGGAGCTCACAGGACGTGGCATCCTCTTCAGCAGCGTCTCCGGCCACGCTCGTCGCGAACGGCCTGGTTAAACAGTTCGGGGATTTCACAGCGGTAAACCAGGTGAGCCTTCAGGTCCATCCTGGGGAGGTGGTTGGGCTGTTGGGACCCAACGGAGCGGGCAAGACCACCACCCTGCGGATGCTCGCCGGGATCTTAAGCCCTACCTCCGGAACTGTGACCGTGCTCGGGACAGATCTTCATGCCCAGCCTTTGCTTGCCAAAAAGCGCATTGGGTTTTTGTCAGGAGATACACAGCTCTATCGTCGGTTGTCGCCGCGCGAGATGCTGCTGTTTTTCGGACGCCTGTATGAGGTCCCCACGGCGGTTCTGTCGGAGACGGTGGATCGTCTCATCCAGGAGTTGGACATGGGATCCTTTGCGAATCGGCCTTGTGGCGCTCTGAGTTCCGGACAGAAGCAGCGGGCGAACATCGCTCGAGCGTTTCTACACCGGCCTGAACTGCTCATCTTGGACGAGCCGACGGCGACGCTAGATGTTTGGAGCGGCCAGTTTATCGTGGAAGCCATCCGGCGCGAACGCGCCGCCCAAAAGGCGATCCTCTTTTCGACCCATATTATGAGTGAGGTGGAGTATCTCTGTGACCGCATTTACTTGGTCCACGGGGGCGAAATCGTCGAGCATGGCACCTTGGCGGGAATTCTCGAACGGTCCGGTTGTTCGAACCTCACCGACGCCTTCCTGCAGTTGGCCAAACGAAGTGAGTCTAAAGGTCGCAATGACCCCGCATGATGCGCTGGCACCTGATCTATACGCTGTTTGCGAAAGAGTTGACCGAGACGCTCCGGGATCGTCGCACCCTGCTGATGGCGGTTGGGCTGCCAGTGCTATTGTATCCATTGATTGCGATTGCGCTGACCAAGCTGAAGGAGACGCAGAATGAGGCGCAGGAGGCAGCCCGTTCCAGGACAGCCGTTTGGGGCACGATTCCAGCATCCCTTGAGCCGAACTTGCAGCAGACGAATCGGTTCGAACTTCTGGCCGGGTTCGGACTGTCGGACACCGTTAAGCAGGCGTTGGAATCTGGCCAGCTGTCCCTGCCGACTCCTCTAGCCCCCGAGGCCGCCAAGGGTGCCGGTCCATCGACCAACGGGGCTAGTGCCGCTGTTCCAGCGCACCCGCTGGTCGCGGAGGCGAGGGCTTTGCTCCTGGCGCGGAAGGTGGATGCGGTGTTGGTGCTGTGGCCCGGCTTCGAAGCCAGCTTGGGCGGGGCGGGCTTGGCACGTTCCTTCGTGATGTTTGATTCGGCACGGGACGGGTCGCTCAAGGCGCACGACCGCTTGATCGAGACCTTGGAAACCTTTCGAACCAACCAGGTCTATCAGCGGGAACGGAGCCGACAGTTGCCAGACGGGTTTTCGCACGCCTTGTCGGTGAGGGCGGTGAATGTGGCTTCGAAGGAAAGGCAGGTCGGCCAATTTCTCGGGTCCATGCTGCCCTTTCTCCTGATTCTGCTCTCGGCGTCGGGGGGCTTGTACGCCGCCATTGACCTGACCGCGGGGGAGAAGGAACGAAACACGCTGCAAACCCTCCTGTGCGCTCCACTCTCCAGCATCGAGATCATCGCCGGAAAGTTCCTGGCCGCCTGGGTGATCGTCCTGCTGACGACATTGGCGAACCTGACGAGCATGGCTGCGACCTTCGCACGGCTCCTGAATTCCTTGGGCAGTCTGCCCACTCCGCTCAACAGCTACCTGCTGGCGTTTCTTGTGTTGCTCCCGGCGACTTTCATGCTTACCGCCGTGTTTCTTGCGATCGCGGTGTTTGCTCGTGATTTCAAGGATGGCCAGAATTTGCTGACACCAATGATGCTCCTGCTCACCTTGCCGGTGGGGGCCACGACCTTACCCAGTGTGGAGTTGGACGCCTGGACCTCCTTTGTGCCACTGGTCAACATTGCCCTCCTGATCAAGAGTGTGTTCCTGTCGGAGGCGAAACCTCAGTTGGTGTTCTTCACGCTCCTCTCATCGATTCTCTACGCCTGGCTGGCGCTCTCCTTCGCGGCCAGGGTTTTTCAACAGGAGCAAATCCTGCTAGGGGGGCGGGATTCCTGGCGGAGTTTGTTGAAATGGGATCCTGTGCGTCGGCTGGTGCCCACTCCCACGTTCGCCGTGACCAGCTTTGCGGTTGTCTTTGTGGTGGTGTTCTATGCCAGTCAGCTGCTGCAGGGGGCTGGGACCGTGACCATGATTTTGGTAACGCAGCTGGGATTCTTTCTCCTGCCGAACGTCCTCATTGGCTGGCGCTGGGGTTTTTCCCTGCGCGAGACCTACCAGCTCCGTGCGCCTTCCGCTTTATCTTGGGTGGGTGCGGTGTTGATCGGATTCTCTGCCTGGGGTGTCACCGCTGGGATTGTGACTCGGGTCTTCCCGCCGCCGGAGAGCTTCACCAAGGCGCTCGAGAATGTTCTTCTCTTTGAGGGACAGAACCTGCCGCTGTGGACCGTGTGGCTATTGCTTGGCGTCACTCCCGCCGTCTGCGAGGAGCTGTTTTTTCGCGGACTGATTCTCGCGGGTTTCCGTCGTGCCGGGCTGTGGCCTGCCTTGGTGATCTCATCGCTCCTGTTCGCCGTTGCTCACTCCTCCATCTATCGATTGCTGCCCACGTTTGTTCTGGGGCTCATCATCGGTTACTCGACCTGCCGATCCCGGTCGATGTGGACCGGAATTCTCATCCACGCCATCAATAACAGTCTCTTGGTGACCTTGCTTCATCAGCCGGAGCTGGCGCGACGTTGGGGTTTCCACGAGATGACTTACATGCCCTGGAGTCTTTGCTTGGGCGCGGCTGCGGTCACGGCCCTGGGTTTGTTCCTCATCCGACGGGGGAATCCGGAGCCGACGAACCCCGGATCTCTTGCAGCTCATCGAAAACCGGGGATGGACTAACCACGGATTTCGCTGATTCCACGGATCGGATCAGAACTCTCAAACTTCTCTTCCCATCCGCGCCATCTGGGCGATCCGTGGTTAATGTTGGTGTTTACTGCTAGCGGATCAGATCACGAACATCGATTGCTTCCATGCCGGCGGCGCGAATGGCGCTCATCCCCAAGTCGGTGTCTTCATAGCCCCGGCAGCGGTCGGGCGCGATGCCGATGCGTCGGGCCGCCTCCAGAAAAATGTCAGGCGCGGGCTTCTGACGTAGGACGTCTTCGCTGGTGACCACCGCTTGGAAGAGGTGATGGATCTTGAGATGGCGTAGCACCAAATTGATGATCTCCCGGGTCCCGCCAGAAGCCACGGCCATCGGCAGCTTGCCGTGATGGGTTCGGGCCACCTCGACGACCGCCTCGATGGGGCGGACATGCCCGAGCGTCTGAAGGTAAGTGTCTTCCTTTTCCTTGGCTACCGCCTGGGGATTGATGGCCAGTTTCTGCTCCTGAGCGAGTGTTTGCAGGATATGGTGGGATGGAACTCCTCCCAGTGCGTAGAAGCGCTCCTCCGTGAACAGAATGCCGTGGCGCCGCGTGACGGTTTGCCAGGCCTCCCAGTGCAGGGGCATGGTGTCCGCCAGCGTGCCGTCACAATCAAAAACAATGCCTTGAATCATGGATAACAATGGTTTGGCGGAGCGTCCGCCCTTCGATTGGGAAAAGCCTAGCCGTTGGAGTTCTTGGGGGATAGAAGGAAATCGAGCGGCGTTCGAAGCGGGAGTGCTTGATAATGGGCCACTGGCCCGCTTTATTGGACGTGTTCTTGAACGCTTAAAACCTATGAGTCATCACATCAATCGCATCGACCGCCGCTCCTTTCTTGGGCGTGCCGGCCTCACCGGCGGAGTGGGAGCCGTGGCCGCTATCTCCTCTGCTGCTCCGGTCTTGGCCGCGGATGCTGCCTTGACTCGCAGCGTCCTTCCTCCCGAGGGCAAGCGGCTGCTGCTCTCGTGTAAACTGGGAATGATCGCTCGAGAGGTGGGTGGCAAGAAGTTGTCGCTTCCGGAGCGGCTCTCTCTCGCGGGTGAAGCTGGATTCGACGGCGTGGACTTTGACGAGGCCGGTGCCTACACGCGTGAGCAGGCCCGCGAGGCGGTGGAGAAGTCAGGTGTGTTCGTGCACAACGCGATCAACCACACGCATTGGAGCAAGCGGCTCACCAGCCCCAAAGATGAGGAGCGCGCCGAGAGCCGCAAGAATGTCGAGCATTGCCTCCGAGTCTCTCAAGCGGCGGGAGGCAGCGGCATTCTTATTGTCATCGGCAAGGCCGAGGACGGTCCGGCGGCCGAGATCGAGGAGCGCTGCCGTCAAGAAATTCGCTCCTTGATTCCTTTGGCCGCCTCGTTGGGGCAGCGCATTCTTTTTGAAAACGTTTGGAACGGGATGATGTATGACCATGATAAGGGTCCGGAACAGTCCCCCGACCGTTTTATCCGGTTCGTTGACAGTTTCCAAAGCCCTTGGGTGGGCATGTATTACGATATCGGAAATCATTGGAAGTATGGTCAGCCGGGCGACTGGATCCGGGCGTTCGGGACGCGTTGTGTCAAACTGGACGTCAAGGGTTTCAGCCGGGCGAAAAACAAGTTCGTGGATATCACCAGTCCTGAGGATGACCTTCCCTGGGATCAGGTCCGAAAGGCGCTCACAGACATCGGCTTTGCGGGCTGGGCCACGGCGGAAGTGGGCGGGGGCGGGGTCAAGCGACTGAAAGAAGTTCGCGAGCAGATGCAGAAGGCTTTTGGACTGTGAGCCTTGGGGCTCTGAGCAAACGGCGGTTGAACCCAGAAGTGGGCTCGCCTACGGTGCGCCCGCATGAGTGAAGCTGTTTCGGAACCCAGCGTTCTCCGGAGATTTCTTTCTCCGATGCGCGCTCTTGCCCTGGTCGTTTCCGGGGTCGCCCTGGTTTTGATCGCCCGCCGCCTCGATCGGATCGACTTGCTTCAGCAGCTCAAGCAGATGCGGCCGCTGTGGTTTTTAGGGGCGCTGGGTGCCTTTCTCATCTCCGTAAGCCTCAGCAGCTGGCGCTGGCATCAGATGCTGAAGGTCACCGGCACTGCGATTAATTTTCGGACTTCTTGGCGGCTGACTCTGATCGGGCATTGCTTCTCCGCTTTATTCTTTGGTGCTGCTGTCAGTGACCTCGCCAAGGCAACCCTTTATTCTCGATGGTTCGGCTTTCCGGTGCCACGGCTGCTGGCCGCTTCGGTGCTGGATCGCTCCACCGGAGCGCTCAGCACCATCCTCTACGCATTGGCCACCTTGGGCTATGGTCTGTGGGCGGCTCCCCGGATTCACTGGCAGGGAGTGGAATGGGTTCCGGTTGGGAAAATCGCCTTGGGACTGGGGATCGTACTGGTGATTATGGCTGTCCTGGCAGTGGTGTTTCGCGCCCACTGGCTGCCTGCGTTGCGGCGGTTCTGGTTGGAGATGTCGAAGGCGGCTCGCGCCTTGCGCTCCCGCTCCGGTGTGGCTCTCGCGGCGGTGCTGGTTGGATTTCTCATCCAAGTTATGGTCTCGGTGATCCTCGGTTGCTGCCTTCGAGCGGTTGCGATCGCTCCTATTCCTTGGGTGGAACTGCTGTGGACGTTCCCGGTGATTGGGCTGATGGCGTCGGTTCCGATCACCATTTCAGGGGCCGGCGCCCGCGAGGGTGCCGCCATCTTGCTCTGGACCACTTTTGGCATCACCAGTGCAACGGCCTTCAGCGCCAGCCTGCTGACCCTGTCGGTCAACCTGCTCTGGGCGGCGGCAGGGGCGGTCTTGCTCTGGCGCGGTGGCGCGGATCAATCCAGTCCGGAAAGCTGAGTCGCGGCCCTCTCCCATTGAACGTTAAGCGCCCCGAGGCGGTCGCTGATCGTGCTCAACTCCTGGCTGATCTCGAATCCGCGCCCGCTCTTTTGGTGAGTCTCCGGCTGCTCCAGCTCCTGCGTCAACAAAGCCTGCTTGCTTTCCAGTTCGTGAATCATCGTTTCCAGGTTCTTCACCTGGGCCTGGAGTTCACGCCGTTCCTGGGAGCGCGCTTGCCGTTCCTCCGCTTGACGGCGTCGGTCCTCCTTCGATTTCGGGGCGGACTTCGTGCCTCCGCCTGCCCCGGTCGGATTCACCGCCGCTTGGCGAGTCTGCTCCCGAGCCTGCTTCTCGGCCTTCTTCTCGAGGTAGTAATCGTAGTCCCCAGAGTATGGGGTCAGCACCCCGTCTTGAACATGGATGACGTGGTTGGCCAGAGCCCGAATGAAGAACACATCATGGCTGATGAAGATCAGCGTGCCTTCGAATTGATCAAGCGCGTAGATCAACGCCTCGATGCTCGCCATGTCCAAGTGCGTGGTCGGCTCGTCCATCAGGAGCAGGTTGGGCGGATCCAATAGCAACTTGACCAGCGCCAGGCGACTCTTCTCTCCGCCGCTGAGGACCTTCACCGGCTTGAAAACGTCGTCGCCGCGGAACAGAAAACAACCGAGCACAGTGCGGATAAACTCCTCGGTCACGCGCTGAGGGGTGTCGAGCGCCTCCTCCATCACGGAGCGGTCCGCCTGGAGCATCTCCACCCGATGCTGGGCGAAATAGCCGAATTTAACTTTGTAGCCCAGCTCGCGCGTGCCTGACTGGGGCGTGACTACGCCGGCGAGGATTTTAAGCAGCGTCGATTTGCCGGCTCCGTTGGGACCTACCAGCACGATCCGTTGCCCCCGTTCCGCTTGGAACTCCATCCCTTGGTAAACCGGGTTGGGCCCGTAGGAGTGATGGATGTTGGCCAGGGTAATCACCTTTTGTCCGCTCCGCTCCGGCTGCGGAAAACGGAACTTAATCCCTTTGGATTCATCCTCCGGCGCGGCGATTTTCTCCATGCGCTCGACCTGCTTCAGCTTGCTCTGCGCCTGGGCGGCCTTGGTGTTCTTGGCCCGGAAGCGGTTGACAAACAGCATCAGCCTCTCGATCTCCCGCTGCTGGCTCTTATACGCGGCCAGCTGCTGCTCCTCAAAGGCTTCACGCTGAACCAGGTATTCGTCGTAGTTGCCGCGATAGCGGAGCAGTTGGCTGTTGCGAATCTCGGCGATCCCTCCCACCAAGCGATTCAGGAATTCCCTATCATGAGAGATGGTCAGAAGCGCGCCGGGATAGTTCACCAGGTAATCTTGAAGCCAGATGAGGGACTCCAGATCGAGATGGTTGGTTGGCTCGTCCAGCATGAGCAGGTCGGGCTCTTGAACGAGCAGGCGGGCCAGGTGGGCTCGCATGATCCAGCCCCCGCTCAGTTCGCGCGCCGGACGGTCGAAGTCCTTTTCTCGAAAGCTGAGTCCGCGGAGGATTCGCTTGGCCTTCACGACCGATTGATAATCCTCGGGATGTTCGAATTCGTCGTGCGTCTGGGCACTGTCCGAATGGAAATGGAGACGCTGCGTCGTGGCCAATTCCAGCACGGTTTCATGTTCGACCGGCAGGCTCTCCTGGGGAAGGTGGCCAACCCGGGTGCCGCGTTCGAAGACAATCTGGCCGTCGTCCGGTCCTTCAAAGCCGAGCACCAGCTGGAACAGGGTCGACTTGCCCGCTCCGTTGGGTCCCACCAGTCCGATGCGCTCGCCGCGGGTGATTTGGAGGGAGGCATCCTCAAAAAGGGTGCGACTACCGTAGTGTTTGCAGAGTCCAGAGATGGTGAGCATGCGGGGGAACGAAGTTTAGGACGGGAAAAGCAAGATCAGGAGGGCAGGTTTCACGGGCGGCCTTTGGGCTCCGACGCCGCTGCAGGGCCGGCAGGGGGGCGGTTCAGCTCGAACCGGCCATGATCGATGCGACAGCGGTAAGTGGAGAAGAGGTTTGTTGCGGTGGCGTAACCCTCATAAGTGTAGACTCCCCCGACTAACGACCCGAGGTTGGCCTCGCCCTGAAAGACCTGACGATCCTCGGTTGAGCGGACCTGGAGCGACACCTTGTAGCCGACGTTGAAGATCCGTGCATAGTTTGCCCGGAACCAGGCCTGATAGTGGGTGGCGCTTTGCTGCTGAATCAGACAGCGTAGCCGCCCTTGATGCCCCGAGGCTTCGCTAACCCAGGTCCCGTCCCACGCTCCGACCAAGCCAGGCGAGGAGCTGGGATTCTGGGCGGCCTCCTTCCAATGACGATTGAAAGAGGAACACCCGCTCCCGAGGATCAGGAGCAGGCAACACGCCAAGTGGCGGCCCGAGGATAGCCATCGATGAAAACCGGTTGGTTGCATCAGCTGCCAACTCTAGCGGGTGCTTCAGGCGGAGGCAATGCAGGGAAATAGAAGAAATCGCTTCCCGCTGGACCCCTTTCAAATGCACTATTCCCCGCGAAGCTATGAAGCCATGGTTGAAAGCAGTCTTATATCTTGTGCTCACCGCCTGCACGCTATGGACGGCCGGTGGGTTTTATAAGAACTATAAGGCATCCAACGAGGCGGCTGCCACTCCCCGTGTCGAGGGAGACGGCGACACCTCGCCTCAGCGATTCAACAGTGGCGCGCAGGGGCGGATGATGGGTTATGCCTTTGGCTTCATGGGTGCCGCCATCGGTTTGGCGTTCCTGATCTCCATGGAGGTTTCGCGGTGGTTCGCTAATCGCACCACCGACTTTCTCTACAATGACAACCTGGAGGGGGTTCACAATCCCGACTACGATCATGCCGAGCAGGTGGCTCTGGATGGGAAGCACCTGGAGGCGATCGGTCTCATGCGCGAGTTCCTCAAGAAGCATCCGGGTGAGATCTATGCTGCGATCCGTATTGCCGAGATTTACGAGCAAGATCTCGAAAATCACCTGGCCGCCGCCTTGGAGCTGGAGGAGGTCCTCAAACACAAGTTCAACCCCGACCGGTGGGGCTGGACCGCGATCCGCCTCGCCAATCTCTACTCGGGAAAGCTGAACCAGACGGATAAGGCGGTGGAGTGGCTGAAACGCATTAGCACTCAACATCCGGAAAGCGCCCCGGCCAAGAAGGCGCGGGAACGTTTGGGGCAATCGGCGCCTGAGGCAGATGTTCCCCCGTCGCCGCCTCCCGAGCCTCCCTCCACCGGAGGGCTTCCGCCGGGTTTCAGTCCGAAAAAGCGGTAGGGCCTCTT
Source organism: Verrucomicrobiales bacterium (assembly GCA_016793885.1). Lineage (NCBI taxonomy): Bacteria > Pseudomonadati > Verrucomicrobiota > Verrucomicrobiia > Verrucomicrobiales > Verrucomicrobiales bacterium. The sequence continues at coordinate 5,186 of JAEUHE010000097.1, read as the reverse complement.
TACATTGGCCGCAACTCGAGGACCCCCATTTCCCTCAACTCTGGAATGGACGAATCGGCACGTTGGTGCATAGTTCAGCCCATGGGTATCCTTAACTTTATCAAAGGGGAGTTACTCGAGATTATCGAGTGGACGGACGATTCCCGGGACACGCTTTCCTACCGTTTTCCGGACGATGACAAAGCTATCAAGCGAGGCGCGCAGCTCATCGTGCGGGAGTCTCAGGTGGTGCAGTTTGTCTACGTAGGTGAGTTCGGCGATACATTCGGCCCGGGCAAGCACACCCTCAATACCGACAACATCCCGATTCTGACCAAGCTCAAGGGATGGAAGTACGGGTTTGAGTCTCCCTTCAAGGCAGACGTCTATTATGTCGTCACCCGCACCTTCACTGGCAACAAGTGGGGGACTTCGAATCCGGTGATGATGCGCGACAATGACCTGGGCATCGTCCGGGCCCGCGCCTTCGGAACTTACGATTTCAAGATCGTGGATCCGAAGCTCTTTTTGAAGGAGGTGGCTGGGACCGACAATCATTTCCGGCTCGACGAGTTTGCCGACGTGATGCGGTCTCGCATCGTGAGCATTTTCAGCGAGGCACTCGCCGAAGCCAGGGTGCCGGTTTTGGATGTCGCGACGCGTTACTCTGAGTTGGGTGATGCCTTGCTGCCGGCGATCAACCCGATCACCCAGTCCAAGTATGGGATCCAGATCACCTCGTTCGTGATCGAGAACGTGTCGGTTCCGCCTGAGGTGGAGCAGGCTATGGATAAGCGTTCCAGCATGTCCGCGATCGGCAATCTCAACGACTATGTGAAGTTTCAGATGGCAGAGAGCCTTGGCAAGGGTGGTGGTGCTGCCAGTGGCCCGGCGGAGATGGCGATGGGATTTGCCATGGCCAATCAGCTGGTTCAGCAGGGAGCCCTCAGCAGCGCTCCTCAGCCGCCCCCTCTGCCGACGGCAGCGGCGGCTTCGGCGCCCGCGACTGGCCTGTCAGTGGATTTACTCAGCCCGGCGGACGCGGCGCGTTTGTTGGGCGTGACGGAGGCCGATGTGCTTTCCAGCATCACGGCCGGCGACCTTAAGGCCAAGAAGATAGGTAGCGCTTATCGCATCACCCGGGCGGCGATCGAGGAGTTCCTCAAATAAGCGGCCATGCAGGAAGCCGTCGCCCGCAATAAATTCCACTGCCCCAGCTGCGGTGCGGATGCCCATTGGAATCCAGGCAAGCAGGCTTTGGTATGTGGCTATTGCGGGACAGTCGTTCCGGGGCAGCCCGATCCCACCACTGGTGAGATTCACGAGCACGACTTGGTTGCTGCCTTGCGACAGGTTCCGGATGATGCCCGGGGCTGGAAGGCGGAACGCACGTCCGTTAAGTGTCAGAGTTGCCAGGCCATTTCGGTCTTCGATCCGAAGCGAGTCGCTCAGCGGTGTGACTTCTGTGGTTCGGCTCAGCTCTTGGCCTACGAGCAAACCCGGGCGCCCATCAGCCCGGAGAGCCTGCTTCCATTCAAGATCGCCGAATCCGCTGTGCGGGAGAACATTCGCGTTTGGTATGGCCATCGATGGCTCGCTCCGAACAAGCTTAAATCCCGGGCGCTCACCGACACCCTTCACGGCGTGTATATCCCCTACTGGACGTTTGATGCCCGCGTCTCTGCCGCCTGGACCGCTGAATCAGGTTACTACTACTACGAGACCGAACAGTATCGGGATGCCAGCGGGAAGACCTTGACGCGGCGGGTCCAGCGGGTGCGATGGCAGTCCAGCGCTGGGCATTTGGAACATTTCTTCGATGACTCCCTGGTTCCCGGCAGTCGGGGTGTTCATCCCAAGCTGCTGGACGAAGTGGATCAATTTCCAACTCAAGAGCTAGTACCCTATGAAGCGGGGTTTCTGGCTGGCTGGGTGGTCGAGCAATATCAAGTGGATCTCCGTGCGGCGGCCGAGCGGTCCCGGGAGCAGATGGACTCTGAGGTCAGGAATCTTTGCTCGGCTCAAGTGCCCGGAGACACGCACCGCAACTTGCAGGTGCAGGCAAACTATAGCGCGCAAACATTCAAGCATGTGCTCCTGCCGATCTGGCTCCTCACGTACACTTATGGCAGTCGATCCTTCCAGGTGATCGTGAACGGTTATACAGGTGAAACTGCGGGTGAATACCCGAAGAGTTGGGTGAAAGTTTTCTTCCTCGTTCTAGGAATCCTCGGTCTCATCCTGGCGGTTGTTTTCTTCTCGCAGCGTTGAGTCGCTGAACATTTCCCTACCCACGAAGGCCGACCAAAAAGGGAGCCGAGCGCAGGCCTTTAACCCTGCTAATAGATAAAATCATGCGGCAAAATTTTCCCCTCTATTCCACGTGCGATGAAAAAACTTATTGCGTTGTGCCGAACTTTTACCCTATGTAACCGCGCAAATGCACCGTTTTGGTGGGATGGACAAACTGTTTTTGTCCGTCGAAATCAAGCAGCGATAAGATAAGCAAACAAACATTCGCGGAGGAACAGAGAATGAAAGTGAATCAATGGACTTTGGGTTTGGCGGCCGTCGGTTTGGTCAGCCTCCCTGGAGTTATGCAGGCGGAAGAGGCGAGTCAGCACATCCTGACTTCCCTGTCTTCCACTACGATCAGTGGGTTCGTCGACACATCGGCTCAGTGGAACCTCGGGACTGGCAATGCCAACAACCCCGCGATTCCGTTCAACGGAGCTGGCAAGGCTGATGGCTTCAACCTGAACTATGTTCAGTTGACGATTCAGAAGCCGCTGGACGCTCAGGACAACTGGGCGGCTGGTTATCGGGTCGACCTTGGTTTCGGTGACGATCTGGCCGGATTCGGCAGCGCGTTCAGCAACGGAACCTCGTGGGATCCTACCGCCAACGGCGGTGCGGGTGGCAACGTGTCCTCGCAGAGCGCTGGTACGGTCGGCATCAAGCAGGCGTACGTCAGCCTGCGCGCCCCGGTTGGCAATGGCATCGACTTCAAGATGGGTGCCTTTGACACCATCATCGGTTATGAAACCTTTGAGCGCGTCAACAACCCCCACTACACCCACAGCTATGGCTACGGTGTCGAACCGACCAGCCATACCGGTCTGCTCGCCTCTTACCAGGTCAGCGAACTGATCGGCGTGAGCGCTGGTGTTGCGAATACCCGCAGCCCTGGCATCAACAGCCGTTCGAACCCGAACCGCGCTGAGAGCTACAAGACCTATATGGGCTCTCTGTCCATCAAGGCTCCGGATAGCTTCGGCTTCCTCGCTGGTTCCATGCTGTATGCGGGCGTGATCAACGGTGCTGACAATTCTGCGAGCACCGCTGGCCAGCCTGCGATCCAGAACTACTATGTCGGCGCGACCATCAACACTCCCTGGACGGGCGTGAAGTTCGGTGTGGCGTATGACTACGTCGGGACCGAAAACGGCAGCGGCACCGCGACCACCTCGGCTCACGCTGATGCGGTCTCCCTGTATGCTTCCATCAAGGCCACTGAGAAGTTGACCTTCTTGGTCCGTGGTGAGCATTTCGAGCAATCCGCTGGCGTGTTCTCCGCCAACTCCTCCCGCGTTCTGGCTCTGACCGGCACGGTCCAGTATGACCTCTGGGCCAATGTCATCAGCCGCCTCGAAGTCCGCTGGGACCACGATGCTGACGGTGGCGCGCTCGCTTTCGGCGAAGACGCTTCTGGTGCAGCTGATCGCCGCAACGCCCTCATGGTCGCTGCGAACGTGATCTACAAGTTCTAATCTCGATTTAAGATCGAGTTATCAACAAACCCTCCTCCGGGAAACCGGAGGAGGGTTTTGCTTTTTGTATGGCAAGATATGCTGAGGTTTCTCTCGAAGTTTGCTGGAGGTTATGTCGTCGACTGGTTGAAAGCTAAACCTCATGACACCTATGAAACGATTGACTCTTTCTTGCTCGTTGATGCTTCTTGTGGTGAACGGATATGCAGAAGCCCCAAAAGCTCCGGCAGAACTTCGGAAAGCCGCCCTGGCGGTGATCGCCCCGCTGCCCGCCAAAGTTCCGGGGGCAGAGAAGGACTCTCGGGAGCGGATCGCCCTTGGACGAACGCTCTTCCATGAGAAGCGGTTGTCGGTGAATGAGAGTCAGTCGTGTAACTCCTGTCATCGCGTGGATGCTGGGCTCGGAGGGGTCGACAACGAGGCTTTTTCACCGGGCGCTTTTGGGAAGCGGGGCGGACGCAACGCGCCGACGGTGCTTAACGCCGGATTCCATGTCGCCCAGTTCTGGGATGGCCGCGCGGCAACGTTGGAGGATCAGGCCAAAGGCCCCGTGCTTAACCCGGTCGAAATGGCGATGCCCAACGAAACGGAAGTCGTTCAGCGACTCTCGAGGGATAAACAATACCCGGCGCTTTTTGCGGCCGCATTCCCGGGCGAGAAATCCCCGATCACCTACGACAATATGGCCAAGGCTATTGCTGCCTTTGAGCGGACCCTGGTGACTCGCGATCGTTTCGACGATTTTCTGAAGGGCGATGACCAAGCACTATCGGGAGTGGAACGGAAAGGCTTGGAGCTGTTTATGGCGACGGGTTGCACGACCTGCCATAACGGCCCTCTTCTGGGGGGCAACGCCTATCACAAGCTGGGCCTGGTGAATCCCTATCCGAATCTCAAAGACAAGGGTCGCGAGGAGATTACGAAGGATGAGAATGATCGTTTTAAATTCAAGGTTCCCAGCCTGCGAAACATTGGGCTCACTGCCCCGTATTTCCATGATGGGGCGGCGTCCAGTCTGGGGCGGGCGGTCGAAGACATGGGATTGCTGCAATTAGGCAAACAGTTGACCGCCGAGGAGACTCAAGCTGTCGTAGCTTTCCTGCACAGCCTCAGCGACAAAGCTCGGGCTAAGAATAAGGTCGCTTCCAGGTAAGCGACGAGTTGGAACGCACAGCTGAGGGGGTCCCTCCGGGGGGGGGCGAAAAGCTGTAGGGGGCTACAGGACTATGGAACTATAAACCTTGTCGGATCGGTTCCCGATCGACTCCAACACGCTTCGCGCGGCGCTTGACGGTATGGAGTGCGGTAGACCTCTCTGAGCATTACCCACAAGTTCGGAGGGCTTCCTCCCTATCCCAACGGGATTGCGCCTCAAAGCCCAGGGTTGGGAGGAACGAGCTACCCTGGGGAAAACGCCATAGAATCCACAACCCCATC